>NZ_JACJER010000046.1:0-34204 GCF_014164185.1 Shewanella sp. SG44-6
GACTCAAGGGTATGTCTGGGATACCCTTGAGTCCCTAAAAAGGCTTCAGCATTTTCACCTGAAGCTGCGGCGACCCACCACTCGATTAGCTCGTAAAATGCCGAAAAAGCCAATACAAAACAAACGGCCAAAAACTGGCACCATGCGCCTATTTGCATGACCTGCTTGCGGATAAATATTTCTCGCGCCAATATCACAGGGATAAAACCTTGGGCAAAATGGCCAACTTTATCGTAGTTATTGCGTTCGCTACCCATAACTTGGGCTAACCAGTCAAATAATGGCACTTCGGCATAGGTATAACGCGCACCCACAAATAATACACAGCAATGCACTAAAATAAGGGCATAAGCTAACGTGGTCAGCGGAAAGCTCTTACGACTAAAAAATAAAATAGGTAAGGCAATTAATGCGGGGATAGCCTCAAGCCACCAAGTGAACATATCCTTGGGATTACTGACAGACCAAAACAATACCAATAGGTAGATTGCCATCCAAATCACGCGTTTTTGCATCCTCAATTCCTCATCTGCGATATTGTTCTCAATTAAAGATATTACTTCAGCCATCTAGCCCTCCACAAGCCTTAAAAAAAGTGCTACTTTGGCATTGCGTCGGAAGTCCGCATTTATAGCATAACTATTGGCTAATTCATTAGCATAAGCATCATTTAATGATAAGAGGGTACCCATATCATGGCGAAACACTCGCTTGACAAGGATAAGATCAAAATCCTGCTGTTGGAAGGCGTCCACCAAACTGCGGTTGATGTTCTAGAACGAGCAGGTTATTCCAACATTGAATACCATAAAGCGTCGCTCGGCGAAGAGGCTTTACTTGAATCGATCAAAGATGCTCACTTTGTTGGATTACGTTCCCGTACTCAGCTTACCGCTGAAGTATTGCACCATGCAGAAAAGCTGGTTGCGATTGGCTGTTTTTGTATTGGCACCAATCAAGTCGATTTAGCCGCCGCCGAAAAATTGGGTATCCCGGTATTCAACGCCCCATTCTCTAACACTCGTAGTGTTGCAGAACTAGTCATTGGCGAAATCATCATGCTCATGCGCGGCATTCCACAGCGCAATGCAATGTCGCATCGTGGCGGTTGGTTAAAGAGTGCTAATGGTAGTGTTGAAGTCCGTGGCAAAACCTTAGGTGTAATTGGTTACGGTCATATTGGTACTCAGCTAGGTATTTTGGCTGAAACCCTTGGCATGAGAGTAATTTTCTTTGATATTGAAGACAAATTACCACTGGGTAATGCCTCACAAGTTCACTCTATGGAACAGTTATTGGCCCAAGCTGATGTTGTCAGCCTGCATGTACCTGAAACGCCGCAAACCAAAGACATGTTCGCTAAAGCTGAATTTGCCCAAATGCGTCAAGGCAGTTTCTTTATTAACGCCTCACGCGGTACCGTGGTTGATATTGACGATTTAGCCCAAGCGCTAAAATCGGAGCAGATTGCAGGTGCAGCAATTGACGTGTTCCCGGTAGAGCCAAAATCAAATGATGATGAGTTTGTGTCACCGTTACGTGGTTTAGACAACGTATTACTGACACCACACATTGGCGGCAGTACCGCTGAAGCACAAGAGAATATTGGTATTGAAGTGGCTGGTAAATTAGTGAAATACTCAGATAACGGTTCGACCTTATCGGCAGTTAACTTCCCTGAAGTATCTTTGGCACAGCATAGCGGTACTTCACGCTTATTGCACATTCACCAAAATCGTCCTGGCGTGTTGATCAAAATCAACCAAGCCTTTTCTGAAAAAGGCATTAACATTGCCGCACAGTACTTACAAACCACTGCTGAAATCGGCTATGTGGTAATGGAAGTCGATTCAGATCAAGCTGAAGAAGCATTAGTAGAACTTAAATCAATTGAAGGCACTATTCGTGCTCGAGTATTGTTTTAAGCTTACTTAGAAAGCGATTAGCTTAGGTTAATGAGCTTCTAGAAAGCTATCTTGGTAACAAGGTAGCTTTTTTTATTGGTTTTTAAAACCTTGCCCCCTGTTGAGCATTGTATTATTCCGTTACACTCCAACCATACCGTCTTATTCTCAGCTTAGGGATAGTTATGACCATTTCAGTAAATCAACCCGATTGGGATTTCATCGCCACTTCTCCTGCATTAATGCTATCAAGTTTGACTCATATGGGATTAATCGAAATCACCGGCGAGCAAGGGCGCAGCTTCATTCACGGCCAAGTCACCACTGACATCACTTCACTAGGTGAAAATGAATGGAAATGGGGCGCACATTGTGACCCTAAAGGCAAAATGCTTGCTAGCTTTCGTACGTTTGCAATAGCCGACAGCTTGTTTATGTTGCTGCCAAAAAGCGCACTATTGTTAGATTTACCCCACTTACAAAAATACGCGGTATTCAGTAAAGCTGAGTTGGCTAATGTGAGCGATGATTACCACATAATCGGTATTGCTGGCGCAGAAGCACAAGCCTTTGTTACGCAATATTTTGGTGAGGCGTCGCAAGCGCTTAATCTCGTCGACCAAGGGGCGATCATTCGTGATGGCGAACGTTTTATTGCCATTATAAAACGCGCTACCGCAGAGGCTATCATTAGCCAATCAGGCCAAACATTATTTGATGCCACTGCATGGCAAGCGTTAGAGATAAAAGCTGGTTACCCCAACATAGATGCCGCCCACTCAGGTCAGTACGTAGCGCAAATGTGCAATCTACAAGCCATCAATGGCATCAGCTTTACCAAAGGCTGTTACATGGGCCAAGAAACCATTGCCAGAATGAAATACCGCGGTGGTAATAAGCGTGCGTTGTATATTCTATCTGGCACCAGTAGCCTAAACATCACTACTGACACCCAGTTAGAAATCGCACTTGAAGACGGTTTTCGCCGGGGAGGCAATATCATTGAGTGTGTCCAATATGGCGACAAAGTACTTCTGACGGCTGTACTGCCCAATGATACTGAAAACAATGCTCAACTGCGTATTGCTAACGATGAAAGCTCACAGTTATCCATTATTGAATTACCATATTCATTAGTCGATGCTTAACTAATTCAATGTTTTATTGTCACTAAGCGAGCCATTGGCTCGCTTTTTTTATGTTTAGACATAAACAGATTTTATCGCGTATATTGGTCATCATATGACACAGTCAATGCATTACGTGTATCAAAGCTAATTCGTTATGGAGCAATTATGACAAGCATCGTTACCTTAGAAAATATTAGTAAAGGGTTTCGCGATGGCGAGTCATTTCATCCCGTATTGCAGCAAGTGAGCCTGACACTGCAACAAGGTCAAACAATTGCACTAACAGGCCCTAGTGGTAGCGGTAAAAGCACTTTACTGAATATCATTGGTGGCTTTGAAACTATCGACAATGGCGACATGTTAATTCGTCAAGGCGATAACATGCTCTCAGTAACACAATGGCAAAATAAGCAATGGAGCCAGTATCGACGTCGGTCGCTTGGAGTGATATTTCAACATTTTAACTTACTGACACCATTAAATGTCCGTGACAATATTCAATTCTCACTGGCGCTCAACCAATTAACTTGGAGCCCTTGGTGTGATGAGTTATGCCATCAACTCGGCTTAACCCCATTACTGGAGCGTAATATTGAAAATCTCTCTGGTGGGCAACAACAACGGGTCGCCATTGCGAGAGCATTAGCTCACAAACCACAATTGATTTTAGCTGATGAGCCGACAGGTAACCTAGATCAACACGCTGGAATGCAGGTAATGCAACTACTCACTGAATTAGCTCAACAAGCAAACTGCTGCATTTTGATGGTTACCCACAGCGAGGAGTGTGCAGCGTTTATGCAACACCGTTGGCACGTTGAAAATCAGCAAATAGTAGTTAACCCTACGAATAAAAAGCTGCAGGGATAGACAATGATGACCGACTCCTCATCAATTAGTCGCTTAAGATTATGTTTGCGCTTATTTGTTAGTCATTATCGTCATGCGCCACTGCAAGCAAGTGCCATTTTACTGGGCATTATGCTGGCAGTGACTTTGCTTATTGGGGTTTATGCCACCAATGAAAACGCTAAACAAAGCTACGGCAATGTCTCCGAGCTACTCAGCCAACAAGCACGCTTATCCATTAGCCACCGCACAGAAAGCAGCATTGATGAGTCGGTATACTTTGCATTAGCTAATGGCGGATTCAACACCATCGCGAGTATTGAAGGTATAGCAACAGATGAACAAGGCCGGCTTTGGCGCGTCAACAGTAGCGATATTATTGCGGCAATCAGCAGCCGCAAACAGCAAAATACTGACTCTCACTCCTCTGCCGCGATAACGTCAACCAATATTCCCCTTGCCGAATTGCTCAGCGGCCAAGCTAAGGTATTAATGTCGCTAAGCCAGCGTGATCGCCTTGACAATCTCAGCCGCAAAACTGACCGCTTAGTACTGAATAAGGTTCCTGTTGAGATCATCGCCATTGATGATAACTGGGGACTTGGAACCGCTATTCTTGCCGATATATCTTTAGCCCAACCGTTACTGAATATGCAAGGAAAGCTCAGTTATATTGCGGTATTTGACTCAAAGCCAGCAGCCCCTAATGCAACAGCGCCAGAGTCAGATGAGCAACTCATCGCTCGGTTAACCGACACCCTAACTCAAGCAGGTATTGACACCAGTAAGCTAAATTTCACCACTCGAACCAGTGAAGGTGAATCGCTTACCGCCCTCACGGCGAGTTTTCACCTTAATCTTGATGCCATGAGCATGCTAGCATTTGTGGTCGGATTATTTATTGCTTACAACGGCGTGCGCTACAGTTTAATGAAGCGTCAAAAACTGCTGGTGCAAATCATGCAGCAAGGTATAGATAGGCGTACTGTGATGTTTGCCTTAAGCCTTGAAATAATATGTTTAGTGTTTGTCGGCTGTATATTAGGCTTTATTGGTGGCTTACAGTTGTCGCAGTGGTTGCAACCTATGGTTGCGATAACGCTTGAACAGCTTTATGGCGCAAAGTTATTACCCGGAATTTGGCAATGGCAATGGTTTGTACAAGCATTGATACTAACCTTGTCTGCGGCATTTGCAGCCTGTATCCCAATGCTAATTAGCCTTATCAAAACACCACTAGCCCAAGGGGCCCAAAAACAGCCACAAAACCAACAATTCAATATTATTCATTGGCGCCAATTTGTCATCGCAGTGTTGCTGTTACTCATTTGTACTGTCGGATTTGCCTTTACCGAGCAGTATCGCCATAGCTTGGTATTATTGGGTATTATCTCAGTAGCTATTCCATTGCTATTACCACAATGCCTGCATTGGGCGGTTAACTTACTCAGCCCATTTATGCCTAAAGGACTTTGGCAATATGTGATTGCAGAAACCAAAGAGATAATTGCCCCGCTTGCCTTGGCCATGATGGCTATGTTGTTAGCACTATGCGCCAACATTGCCATGAACACTTTAGTCGGTAGCTTTGAAATCACCCTAAAAAAATGGCTCGATGCCCGCTTACATGCCGACTTATACATAAGACCAAACCCAAATCAGATAGATGCTTTAATCTTATTATTAAATAACGATCCCAAAGTTGAAGCCATTTATGATCAATGGACTATCGATAGCAATCTTAATCGGATTGAAACACCACAAACACAAGTGCCTATCGATCTAGTCAGTCGCGATCATCTGTCGTTGACAGAAACAACCGTGTTTAAAATCACTGCGGATGACTTTTGGCCTGAGTTCACCCAAGGCCATTATGTGATGATCAGTGAACCCTTATCGATAAAATATCAACTCGATATCGGCGATAAAATTCAGTTATCACAACTTAATCAGCACACATTAACCGTTGGTGGAATTTATTACGATTATGGTAATCCTCAAGGCGAAGCGATTATTACCCAGTCTTTATGGCAACAATCTCAATTACCAGCTAAACCGATTAGCCTAGCAGTATCGTACCAAGGCGATATTACTCCACTACAAGATAGCATTAGCCAGAAAATCAATCTGTCTTCCGCTTATATGTACAGCCAGCAGCGGATAAAAACCGAAGCAATTACCATATTCAATAAAACATTCTCTATTACTGTGGTACTGAATAGTTTGACCTTACTGGTGGCGGCTATCGGCTTATTCAGTGCCTGCATGATGCTAACACAAGCAAGGCAAGCCCCCTTAGCACGCTTGTATGCCCTAGGTGTTAGCCGCAATCAATTACGTATAATGGTATTAGTGCAAATGTTATTCATTGTGCTATTGACCTGCTTGGTTGCATTACCCACTGGCGCATTACTGGGTTATTTGTTAATTCACAAGGTGACCTTGCAAGCATTTGGCTGGAGTATTGCTATGGTATGGGATTGGGCGGCTTATTTTCAAGTGGTGGTCATTGCGATAGTGAGTTGTTTATTCGCCGTATGTTTACCCTTATATTGGCAGACTCGAAGACCACTCATATCGAGCCTACAACAGGAAGCATTATGATCTCTTTCATATCAACTATAGTGCCCAAAGCAGCCTTTAAAATGCCACAGAGTATGGCTATATTAACGTTTTTTGTAATCGGCCTAGCGTTAACGGCTTGTTCACCAGCACAAGACACCGCAGTAAAAGAATCAACCATTAGCAGCATGTCATCAACATCTGCTGAAGGGTATAGCGACGTTGTTCAAGGTAAAGTATTACAATTTCCACAAGACCATTTAGCTCACAATGACTTTAAAATTGAGTGGTGGTATTTAACCGCTAACCTCACTACCACAACCGGTGAAGACATTGGCGTACAGTGGACTCAATTTCGCATCGGCCTGAGACCACAGACAAGTACGATTACACTTAAAGAAAATGACTGGATCACTAATCAGCTTTACATGGCCCATGCCGCAGTGACCACCAAAAGTGAACACTTAATCGCCGAAAAATGGTCTCGCGGCCATCCTCAACTTGCAGGTGTGGAGCCACAACCATTTGAGGTTCATTTGCAAAACTGGCAATGGTTAAGTCAATCAGAACAACTATTGCCAGCTACATTAACCGTCGCAGGTGAGCAATTTAAGTATCAATTACAACTCAGTAGTCAACAACCGCTGCAATTACAAGGTGAGCAAGGTTATAGCAGTAAAAGCGCCGATAAAAGTGTGGCATCTTACTACTATAGTCAGCCTTTTATTGACGTCACTGGAGAGATAACCCGCCATGGAGTGACTGAGCAAGTAACTGGTAAAGCCTGGCTTGATCGAGAGTGGAGTTCGCAATTTCTAACTAAGGCTCAGCAAGGTTGGGACTGGTTTTCACTGCGTTTAGATGATGACTCAACGCTAATGATGTTTAGGCTTCGCGGGCAAGATGATACGGATCACTTCTACAGTGGCAGAAGAATGTTTGCCGATGGCAGTGGGCGTAATATCAACAGCCAAGATAATCCCGGTGACATCTCAATGGAGCCAACGCAGTGGCAACAAACTGCATTAGGCAAACACCCTATTGCTTGGCATCTTCGGATTGACAGTGAGGGTATTGATGTCACCACTGACGCATTAAATCCTAACAGTGACATGCTGGTATCAACCTCATATTGGGAAGGACCCATCACCATTAGCGGCAGTCACAAGGGTAAAGGCTATATGGAGTTGACCGGCTATCGCTAATACTGTGAGCATTTATAGCAAAAATAATGTCACTATTATCTGCATAAGTTGTGTATCAGTTATCTTGCCATTTGGTTAGCTGCATGGGTCATAAAACCGTAACTGACAATATTGACTAACAATATAGAGCTAGTTAAAACAGTAATATTCACATCTGATAGAGTAATACTCTAAGGCCTGATTAAAAAATAAACCCAGCTTAAGCTGGGATTATTGGTTGAGATCTTTGCTGAACAACTTGCTCGTTGTTTACGGCTGTTGCTTTTGATGTCTTCGATGATTCAATCTCATCATGCTCTACTGGCATCGCTGCTTGCCATAATGCGCTAACCCATAAACTTGAAGTAGATTTCATTGTTATTCCTCCGTTTTTGCTAAGGAGTTCAAAGTAATCCTTTAAGGTTCATAGGTAAAATGAATAATTACCATGAAGTGGATTCCATTTAAGCATGAACATCCCAATCAAGAGCTTACAGATTTTTCTCACCATAGTTGAAACCGAAAACTTTACCCGTGCGGCACAAAAGTGCTTTATGACCCAACCGACACTGACCAAAACCATTCAACGTTTAGAGGAAAATATTGGTGAGCAGTTGCTTATAAGAAATAATCAAACAGTAGAATTAACCCAAGCAGGACAATTGTTTGAACAAAGTGCGCGGGAGATTTTAGGTCACTGGCATCGACTTCAAGAAGGGATTAGCAACCTTAGCGGCTTAAAGTCTGGACGATTACGACTTGGAGTCTGCCCGATGATGAGCAGTTTAATCACGCCTTTGTTGACCGAGTATCGACAAAAATACCCCGGAATCGAATTACAAATGAACGAGTATGGCGGATTTGGTTGTGAGCAAGCACTGCTGAACAACAGTCTAGATATTGCCTTCACGGCGCTGCCTACAACGCATAAGATAGAGTTAGCGAACCAAGCGCTAACTAAATACCCTTTACTTGCCTGCTTACCAGAAGGGCACCCTCTGGCTAGCAAAACGGAAATACGCTGGCAAGACTTTGAATCTTACCCCTTCATTCTTTACAACGAAGATTTCTCATTAGCCAAGTTAATTAATCGTTTAAGCCGTAAAGTTGGTGTACAACTTAATATTGCTTTTAGAACGGGTCAGTGGGATTTTTTAGCGGCAATGGTTGAAGCTAACTTGGGCGTCGCAATTTTACCCGAACCCATTTGCCAACGGCTAACCAGTAGCAAACTGATATTTAAACCAATGCAACCTGCCATGACCTGGGATTTAGCCTTGATATGGCGAGAGAACCTGCCATTAACTCCGCCGGCTCAAGCACTCTTAACCCTCAGTAGAGATGGCCATCAATAATGTGGTAAATGCTGTCAGGGTTTTTATGTGCTGTTAACAGCATAAAACAAGCATAAAAAAACCGCTGCCTAGGCAACGGTTTTTATGGGCAAATCGAAACTAGAATTACTTCTTAGCTTCAGCAGCCTTACGCTCTTTAACTTGAGCAACAACTTTCTCAGAAACACTGTTTGGACACGGGCTGTAATGAGCAAATTCCATAGAGAATTGACCACGGCCAGAAGTCATTGTACGTAGTGAACCGATATAACCGAACATTTCTGATAACGGTACTTCAGCTTTAATACGAACACCTGTAACACCAGCGTTTTGATCTTTGATCATACCGCGACGACGGTTAAGGTCACCAATTACGTCACCAACGTTGTCATCTGGGCTGAATACGTCAACGTTCATGATAGGCTCAAGAAGTTGTGCACCGGCTTTAGGCATAGATTGACGGAATGCGCCTTTAGCAGCGATTTCGAACGCGATAGCTGACGAGTCAACTGCGTGGAAAGCACCGTCTTGAAGCACAAGTTCAACGTCTAACACAGGGAAACCTGCGATAGTACCTGTGTTCATCATGCTCTTGAAACCTTTCTCAACAGCAGGCCAGAATTCTTTAGGTACGTTACCACCAACCACTTTAGAAGTGAAAGTGAAACCAGTGTTTTGCTCGCCAGGGCGAATAGTGTAATCAATTTTACCAAACTGACCAGAACCACCAGACTGTTTCTTGTGCGTGTAGCTATCTTCGATTTCTTTAGTGATAGTTTCACGGTAAGCAACTTGAGGCTCGCCTACAATTAGGTCAACGCCGTAAGTACGCTTAAGAATATCAACCTTAATGTCTAAGTGAAGTTCACCCATACCTTTAAGGATGGTTTCACCAGAATCAATGTCAGTCTCTACACGGAAAGATGGATCTTCTGCAATCATTTTACCGATAGCGATACCCATTTTCTCGCTGCCGCCTTTATCTTTTGGCGTTACAGAGATAGAGATAACTGGCTCAGGGAATACCATGGCTTCTAGTGTACAAGGGTGCTTAGGATCACATAAAGTGTGACCAGTTTGCACGTTCTTCATACCAACGATAGCGATAATATCACCGGCTTGGGCTGATTCAATTTCGATACGTTCGTTAGCATACATTTCAACCATGCGGCCAACACGCTCAGATTTACCAGTGAATGAGTTAAGGATGGTGTCACCCTTTTTCAAACGGCCAGAATAAACACGTACGAATGTTAATGCACCAAAACGGTCATCCATAATCTTGAACGCTAATGCTTTAAACGGAGCATCAACATCAACGATTGCGAATTCGCCATTTTCGTTACCTTCTTCGTCAGTTAGCGGTTGTGGATCAACTTCAACTGGATCTGGTAAGAAATCAACAACGGCATCAAGTAATAACTGCATACCTTTGTTTTTGAATGCGCTACCACAATATGTTGGGAACACAGCCATTGTACGAGTACCCGCACGGATACAACGCTTAACGTCTTCTATAGATGGTTGAACACCTTCCATATAAGCTTCTAGTAGGTCATCGTCTTGCTCAAGAGCAGTTTCGATTAGCATTTCACGGTATTCTTCAACTAAGTCAACCATGTCAGCTGGCACATCAGTAATTTCGAAGTTTTCTGGTAAACCAGAATCATCCCAAATGTGCGCTTTACGAGTTAGTAGGTCAACAACACCACAGAATTCGTCTTCAATACCGATTGGTAAAACCATTACCAATGGGTTAGCTGCTAAAACGTCTTTAGTTTGCTTAACAACACGTAAGAAGTCAGCACCCATACGGTCTAACTTGTTTACGAAGATGATACGCGCAACTTCAGAATCGTTAGCATAACGCCAGTTTGTTTCTGACTGAGGCTCTACACCGCCTGAACCACAGAATACACCGATACCGCCGTCAAGTACTTTAAGCGAACGATATACTTCAACAGTGAAGTCAACGTGGCCTGGAGTATCAATAACGTTGAAACGGTGATCATTCCAGAAACAGCTTACTGCTGCTGACTGAATGGTAATACCGCGCTCAGCTTCCTGTTCCATGAAGTCAGTGGTTGATTCACCATCATGTACTTCACCGATCTTGTGGATCTTACCGGTTAGCTTAAGGATACGCTCGGTGGTCGTGGTTTTACCCGCGTCAACGTGAGCGAAGATACCAATGTTTCTGTATTTGGATAATTCGGTCATGATTCAACTTTAATGATTAGTTTAAGAAGTAGACGGAGCATGCGAAAAAAAACCGACACACCGCACATCAGGTTATTAAGGCGCATATTGTAAATTGGAACCTTGCTGGGCGCAAATAGCTGTTGCAATATTTATTTACTTTTAGCAAAAAAAACCGCATTAAAAGCCATTAATACCATATAAAACAAAAGACTAAAAAATAATAGTTTATTTTTTAGTCTTTAGACTTATTTCACCTTAAAATGTTAAATTTTAGCTTAAATGGGTAAATTAGCCTTTTTAGCCCCCAATAATGTCGCTATTGAACATTGTGCCATATCGAGTAAGCATTTATTAATCTACATAATGAATTGTGTTAGAGGCGTAAACATCAATCAAGATGAGGTTTTTATCTACGCACTACAATATTGATTACGTCCTGACTGTTTAGCTTTGAATAACGCAGCATCGGCACGTTCAAAGCACGCTTCTATGGGTTCACCCTCACCCAACAGAGCAATCCCGTAGCTGCAAGTCACTTTGATGTCATTATAAAAATGAAAATGAGTGAGTTCATCGGTAATTCTTTGGCATAGCTCTTGGGCATTGATCAACTGCACATGCTGGCAAACGATGACAAACTCTTCACCGCCCCATCTGGCGACAACATCACGCTCTCTCACTGAAGTTTGCAGTACTTGGGCAACTTGGACCAGTATTTTGTCACCAATAGCGTGTCCATGTTTGTCGTTTATTGCTTTGAAAAAGTCGATATCTATAATAATTAAGCCAATATTATTATGGTGATTTTGCTCAGTAGGGGTTTGTCTCGTATCGAGAAATGTTTGGTTGAAGTATTGACGATTATACAATTTTGTTAGTGGATCGTGTTGAGCCAAAAAGTCTAAGTCACTATTTTTTTGCTCAAGTTGTAATTGTAATTGCTGTAACTGTTTATTGTTTGCCTCTAAATGAACATTGTACTTACCGATTGATATTGTGCGGTACAGGAGAAATAAAATAAATGTCCCTAATGCCGTTAGCACAGGGATCACTAGGCTATAATCAATGTCTTCTATCACGGTAATATTGTGCCATTTTTTATAAATTGCAATATGATCGGCTTGGGTGATTTTTGCCAATCCTGCATTAATCTGTGGCAATAAATCTTGCTTTGCGTGAATAACCCCCATGCGTAATTCATCTTCAGGCCCTCCCCAACCCGCTATTTTAAGCGAGGTTAAACCCTGTTGTTGAATATATGCATTAACAGAAAACATTGATCCAACAAATACATCAGCCTCACCATTCGCGACTTTTTCCAACCCTTGGCGCTCACTATTAGTCAATATAGTATTGATATTGGGGTAATACTGTTGGATGTACTCGACTAAGCGATAATCTTTGGGGATGGCCAATAAGCGGTCGCCGATATTTTCAAAACCTTGTAGAAAGGGTTGCGACTTCAACGACACCAGTACATTTGGCGATTTAAAAAAGACCTCACTAAAGTAGAGATATTGGTCGCGCTTTGGCGTTTGATTTAAAATAGGGGTTAACTCACATCGACCTTGTTTGAGTAATTCTAAACTCTGCCTCCAAGAGGTTGTCGGGACTAACATAAAAGTTAAACCGGTATACTTTGTCAACAAGGCTAAATAGTCAGAGGAAACACCAGTATGACGACCATCGACGATAGCTTCATAAGGTAACCAATCGGGATCAACACAATAGCGGACGATATTACGGCTTTGTGAGTCGATTAAAGTCTGCACTTCGAGCACAGAAGCGCTGGCATGCTTAGTGTTGAACAGATTAACCAATATCAACAGCATGACCAATAACACGCTAGATATTTCAGGCAAACTCAACCTTCTCAATAGTATGCTCCACCCATTATGACTCAAGGAAATGGTCGAAAAAGAAGTGTATACGCTATTGAGTGTATGACAACATACCCAAATATGACAAAAAAATACCCGCCAAATGGCGGGTATTTCATTTACTGATCAATTATAGGTATTAAGCTTCGACTGGTGATATCACAAATAGTAAGTCGCCTTGTGAAACTTGCTGGCCATTGCTATTGAGAATACGTTCAATGCGATACTGTTGGTCTTCAGGATATAACACACCCGTTTGACGATTAAAGCCCGCTAACGTCAGTTGCGAGAACATCTTCATTGCTTCCATCAATGCCAATGTCTGTTCAACAGTAACAATGTCACCTTCTTTTACAAAGTCAGCTTCACCCGGTGCTGGAGAGGTATAGAAAATACCAGCCCCCTGAGCCATAACCTTCAGCTCGTTACTTTCACCAACACGTAATGATTCAGTATCAACCTCAATCGCTTCTGCTGCCGCTTCCATTTCTGCAATCAGTGCAGGTATATCTAACTCAGCCATTAAACGTGGCAAGTAGTTAGTGTCATATACCCCTTCGTTGAAGGTTGGATCTTTAAGGATAAGCTTTAACAATGGAATGTTAGTCGCAATACCTTTAATCACTACGCTATCGAGGTACGCATACATTTTAGATACAACGTCGGCACGGTCAGTACCACGTATAATGATCTGGGCGATCAAACTATCATAGTATGGCGACACTTCTTTGCCAGCAGCGGCAATCGAAATAATTTCAACATCATCACGCTGAGGCAATACACATTCTGTGATTTTACCTGGATTCGGAATAAGCTGCAGAATACCATGGCTATCAAGCGCTGCTTTTTCCGCCGTTACGCGCACTTCCATGGCGTAATCTTGGTCAACAGGCTCAAGCTTCTCAATTGATCGGCCAGCAGCAATATCAAACTGCGCGCTAACAATATCGATACCTGATGTCGCTTCTGTCACCGGATGCTCAACTTGCAGACGTGTATTCATTTCCATGAAGTACACTTCGTTAGCATCTAGGTTATAGATAAACTCAACAGTCCCTGCGCCCATATAATCGGTTACTTCGCCTAACGCACGTGTATATTCCATCACACGTTGCTTCAGCTCTTCAGGCAACATAGTTGAACCTGATTCTTCGATTACTTTTTGGTTATTGCGCTGTACTGAACAGTCACGAATACCCAATACTTTGGTATTACCAAACTTGTCACGCAGTAACTGCACTTCAATATGACGTAATGAGGTAACGTATTTTTCTAAATACAAATCACCATTGCCAAATGCAGCAGCAGCTTCGGTGGCGGTTTTTTGGAACAAACCAATCATGTCTTCAGGACGTTTCACAACCTGAATACCTTTACCACCACCACCTTGTACCGCTTTTAGCAGCACAGGATAACCAATCTCAGATGCTACGTTTACGGCTTGCTCTGCGTTAGTCAAAATACCATGACTACCAGGCACAACTGGCACATTTTGCGATTGAGAAGTATGGATAGCATTAGACTTGTTACCCATTGTGGTCATTGAATGCACACTAGGACCAACAAAGTTAACCCCATTGTTAACACACAATGCTGCAAACTGCGGACTTTCTGATAAGAAACCGATACCAGGATGTAACGCGTCAACATTTTCATATTCAGCGACTTTCAAGACTGAGTAAGCATTAAGGTAACTTTCATCTGAAGTATTACCACCAATACATACAAGCTTATCTGTATCTTTCAGCATATCTGCTGGAACAGATGTCATGTCAGGATCTGAAGCCACCAACACGACATTAATATTGTTGTCGTGAGCTTTACGGATCAATTTAACAGCCGTACAACCACGAGCATGTACCAACACTTTATGAATAGGCTTCATCAGTGCACGAGGATCATTTTGGACAATGACGTCCTCTAACTCAATCACTTCAGGCACTAGCGTCGACAATGCTTTACTGATCACGTCTTCGATCTTCATTGTCGGTAATGGCATGAGTGGATCAATACCCGACAACTGAGTGTCTAAGGTGTCACTAAATGGATTATGAACTAACCCGGTCATGGCACCTGGCACTTTAGACAAATAGTTAGACAGTGTTGCTGTTGATGGTAAGTACGCAGGTACCACCATTTGGCCAGCAAACGGCATGTTGGTGCCAGACAAATAGTAAGTCTGTACTAACGGATGAGTCACGAAACTGGCTTGAGCACCACCCGTACAATCACCAAAACCAAACATTAATACCGGTAATTCGTTATCACGAATAAAGCGTGTAATACGGTCATTCACAACCGCCATTGAAAACAATGCCGCCGCGCCTTCTTTGGTTTGCATGCCACCAGAACTGATGAAACAAATAACCGGAAGTTTGCGCTTAGCACATTCGATGAGTAGCGAACTGAATTTTTCAGCACTGGCCATATCAAATGCACCGGCTTGGAATGCGGTATTTGAAACCGCAACACCAACACGTAACTTACTGCCGTTGTTATTAAAATCAGCTAGACCGGTAATTAAACCGCAAGGACGGATCTTTTTATCAATAGCGTCTTCAATCGATAAACGGAAACCTGGGAAGTTAAGCATGTTAGCTGACATTTTGTCGGCATCAATTTCATCAAACTTATTAAAGAATTGTTTGATGATATTTTCCCATGCCATCTTGCCTTGTTTTTTCTCTTCACGAAGCACTTTTAGGATCAGTAAGTCTTGGTAACCCATGGTTAAGCGGTTCCAGAAATCCTTACGACGGCCAATACGCACAGGGTTAATGGTGCCGGTATATTTGTCATGATCGTCTTCACTGTCGAAATATTCAGGCAATAAACGTTCGAAGAAGTACGTCAAAATAACAAATAAAGAATCGTTTAACTGAGGGAAACCGACACTCTTCCATTGCTCTACACGCGTTAACAATTCTGCACGATTCGATTGATCCATGAAGTATTTTAACCACTTATAGAACTTACTCTTGTCGTTAGCTTTGTCACTTGTCGATAATGCGTTATCAATAGATTTATGCAGTAACTTATCCACCGACTCGCGAGATAAGCTTTTTGACATCATGGCTTCTTTCGAAATTGACGCCAAGCTACCTACAACATTGTCATATAGCGCATTAAAAATAAGCACGTTATGACACTGCCAAATAAAGTCTGCACGTAATTCATCGTTAACCACAATATCTAACACAGTAAGTTGGCTAAGCTCAGGCCACGGCGCTTGTGTTGTAGACTTAGGCAATGACTCTAAATGTTTTATTAAGCCATTGAAGTTGTTAGCAGCATTACTTTTCCAACGATGGTATAACGACCAACCAATGTTAAATAACAACGCTTTACGCGCTTTTTTATAGTTCTCTTTTGGTTCACCCAAAATAAAACGAGTAATGACGTTACGCTCGGCAGAAATATCTTTACGTTTAGCGCTAAAGGTACCCCAAAGCTTATTCAGTTCTTCATCATAAACTAACTTATCTGGGTTGGTTAACCACGCTTGGAACACGCGTTCCTGCTCTTGCTTAATGCGCGCTAACAAGTCACCTTCTGGCACGCTCACTTTTGATAAGCGACCATACTGTTCTTGTGAGATTGAATGAATACGGCTACGCAAGGTCAAATAACGTAAATAACGATATGCACTACCAAAAATATTGTGGTACATGGTCGGGTTATTGGCGACAGACAAGCGAGTATTATTTTCAAGCGTCAGTAAATTAGCCGACGGCGCTAAAAAACGCTGCAAACTACGATCGTAATGATCTTTTAAATCGGTAGATTCACGCACAAAATTCATTGCTGCACGTTCAACAGCTTCAATAGCACTGATAATCGCACGACGGAAATTATGCTGACGCTCATCTTTATCTGATGGAGTGAAATCGATAATGCCGTCAATACAGCCTGCGGTATATAACTCTTCTGGAGAAACGCCAACAGACTTAGCACATTCCTGCCATGACAAGTTGTACTTACGCGCAATGCTTTGCAAACCTTGTGGCTGGATAGTGTTAAAAATACCGTCTCGAACAGACAATAAAATATTAGCTGCCGCTAATGGAATAGCACCACCTGAGTAACCTGCACCAATCACAATACCGACTGTCGGCACATCAACATTGGCACTTTCAGCAATCGCTTTAGAAATGGTATGCGCTTGGTTTTGACTATTGGCAATTTCGCCAGCATCAGCACCAGGAGTATCAATAAGATATACAATAGGCATAGACAATTCGGCGAAATGGCGAATCGCTTTACAGGCTGCAAGATGATGCTCTGGCATCCATGCGCCATTGGCGGTAGTTCGTTCCTGCGCGATAAAACCAATACGGCGAGTACGAGTGCCAAAGTTAAGTTCCACTTCAGCACGATAAAACGGTCCGATGTGACTTTCGGCAATAATCTTGCCTTTCAAGTCAGCGATCATACGCTTCGCACCTGGGCGGGTTTTATCCAAGGTTGGTTGGATAACTTTATTGACGTAACCGTCAACGTCTAGAGATGCCAAACTTTTCAAGTTTGATTGAATCGCATCTTCTGTTAATAGCCCTTTCACTTCTTCAGATAAACTCTGCTTGTTATGAGCAGGAAATAATGAAAAGTCTTTAGCCAAGTGTTCAGCTTGTAAAAAAAGTGGGTCAGCCGATAGTGCTTGAGTCTTGTTAGCGGGCTGCTTTTTGCTGGTCATCCTTAGATCCTCTGCTTATATAGCCTCTGAAAATTTTTTTTAGCTTGTAAATATAACTTTGTTAATGGGTAAATTACCATATAAACTAGCTTGGACGCTTTGTTCCATAAATGAGACAGTGAGGTTTGAATGCCCGATTTGAACGGTATGATGCTGTTTGCAGCCGTTGTTAGAGCAAAAGGATTCTCTCAGGCAGCACGAGAGATCGGACAACCTAAATCAACCATTAGTCGTAAAGTTGCGCAATTAGAAGAACAACTCGGAGTGCGGTTACTGCAACGAGACACCCGAAATTTAAGCCTGACTCAAGTTGGAGCATTATTTTTTCAGCACTGTGATTCTATTAGTCATGAAATTGAAGCGGCTAAAGCAACAATAGAAAACACCCATAATGATATTTCGGGCGCATTACGCATCGCCATTCCGGTGTCATTTTCACAAGATGTCATTGGTCATTTATGCTCAAGTTTTATGCGACTTTATCCTAATATAGAACTGGATATTCAATTTACCGACAACGATGTTGGCCTAGTCGGTGAAGGTTACGATATCGCCATAAAATATGGGCCGCTGCAGTCGTCAGATCTTGTGGCCAGGTTATTATTTGAACGCCAGCCTATTTTGGTCGCAAGTCCGGGTTACATTAAAAAATTCAGTAGCCCTGCCACGCCACAAGAATTAACTCAGCACAATGGTATTTTACTCGGCACCACCTTGTCGGCACCCATTTGGGCATTAGGCAAAGGCAGCCGTAAGATAATGGCGACCTTCAAACGTAAAGTGCGAGTGAACAGCGCCAGCATGGTAAAACGTTTAGCGTTAGATGATTATGGTATTGCTATGCTGTCGAACACGAGTTGTAAACAAGAGCTTGCAACCGGAAGCTTAGTGCCAATTTTACAAGAATGGCCAATGGAACCCTTTAAAGTCTATGGGGTCTATTCAAGTCGCCGTCAGCTAGCCAGTAACATTAGTGCTTTTTTAGACTTCTTCACCAAACGATATACCAGCCAAGAATCATTACATTCAATGATGAGTTAAAGTTATATATTTAAAAACATGTCGCCAGCGACTGTTGATTATTATTGATATGATTTAGCCTCAACACCAGTGCGATTAACTGAATAAATAACCTCAAATGGCCTAAACTAGCCGTTTGAGGTTATCTCGTTTTAGAGACGCATAATGCGAAACTTTGTGACTAACACTAAAATCGATAAGGGAATCGCAAACTAATTTGATAGTCTGGTGAGTCTTCTGTTAATCCGCTACCAATTGATGTCACCATCGACAAATTAGGTGATAAGGCTAACGTAGCCCCAATGCCCAAGCTTGCAGTATTAGTGTCAGTACGAGGTATTTTCTCCCATTCTCCACCTTCTGGTCTTTGTTTTGTTTTACTGTAGAAGCGCTGATTAAAGCTCATACTCAAACTCATGCGTTCAGAAACAGCAAAAGCCAATCCCACGCTGTAATCCAGATAATTACCTAAATCAATTTCACCAGGGCTTAATCCTGGCGAACCTGATAGGTCATCAAACGCCTCTGTGAAGCTAACACCGTAATTTAAATTGAAAAATACAATCGCTGGATCAAAGGTTTTTGCTAAACTAAACCCTGTAGATGCTCCCCAAACACCAGAGCCCGTTGCCATTTCAGTCGGATACGTCAAATTACCGGTATCAGATGTTTCGAGTGGGATCCCAAAAGGATCTTTTCCCGTTGGCGCGCGAACTCTGACATTCCACACCCAGTCAGGCCAATCAACTGATTCTGCATTTATTCGGTAATAAACCGCGCCACTGACATCACCAATTTGACCACCACTAATGTCGGCAGTTTCATATCGTTGACTAGAGTTGCCTTCACCCACCGAATCATACTGAGTCCAACGATACAGATACGGCAAACTGAGCTCGAATTGCCAGTTGTCATTTAGCGTATAGCGAGTGGTGAGATCCAATCGTGTTGTATTAGTGCGAATACGGTCTAGGTTTAAGTTACCCAAAAAAATAGCATCAAGGGCTAAAAAACCTCTAAGAATAAGATCTTTTCGACTGTAGTAACTATAGGTAAATGAGGGCTCTACGGTAAATTTCCGAGAAAAGACATTATGTGCTTCTTGCAATACATCGTCAGTACTTCTTGCTCTGTCTGGCGCTTTTTTTCGCTCTGAAGCGTCACTGGCGATTGCAGCTTGCTGGCTTGATTGAGCTTTTTGTCGCTCGACTGATGGTGGTGGTGAAGATGACGGTGTTGATGCAGAGACTGGTTGCTGTGTTGAGGTAACATCTTTCGTGCTGGCTTGTCTATTTAAAGCCTCTTGTTTGAGCACCTGTTGAGCCATCTGATTAATGGTCTGTTGTTGTAATTTAATTTGTTGATTCAACTGAATCAGTTTTTGTTTAAGTACTGCAATATCTTGTTCAGATAAGGTTGATTCTAAGGCTGGTTGAGGATCTGTATCTGCAGAATACGCAGGTACTGCCAATATTCCTGGCAGTATCACTGCAACAGCTGAGGTCCATTTATTATTCATAAATACATCCTTGGCTTGTACAAAATGAATTAAAATCCTAGTGTGGTTAAATCACTGATTTGCCTACCAAGTATATTTGACTCAATTGGTCCAACAGGCATACCCTCATATCTTAGTGTAGACTGGTTTATTACTCCATGACTAAGCCCATCAATAAAAATGCTCTGAACTAACTGTCCATTGCCATTTTGATAGCTAATTCCTTGACTTGCTCTGCCCGAAGCCAGTTCGACCTGATAGCCAACTGTGTTACCATTAGCCGAAAACGTGGTATTGCCATTATTGCTTACAAGCGTTGTACCGACGGTAACATTAATTCCTTGCACTAGCGGTGTTAATCGCCCCTGAGCCATATCCAATTCATTTATCGCTAAATTTTCACTCCCAGCGATTTGAATTCGTTGTTGTAACCCTGCTGTTTGCCCCAAAGCATCCAACTGAAACCCATTATTACTGCTAATGGCATTAGGATCACTGATAGTAATATTAACAGAAGGCTGATTGTTGACTTGAGTAAACTCAATTTGCATTCCCACTTGCTGTTGGACGCCATTATCTTGAATAAACTGTGTTTGCATCTGCAAGCCAAAGTAATAATCCTGTCCGTTATTAGTGTATTTACCTTTCATTGATTCCAATTCAAAGTCTGTCAGAACTTGGCTGTGCTGAAATACCGTCAATGAAGGCGAGCTGGCCATCACAGGTGCTGCGATAGCCAGTAATAGCATCATGCTTAGTTTCATATCTTCCTCCTTAAAGCATATCTGAATATGAAAAACCAAATTCAAGTAACTCAGCATCCGTCATAGGTGAGAGCGGATCGAGTGTCTTAAACGTTAGTTTTGCTCTTGGATGCAGTAATGGATTATCGCGTCGATAATCTTGCCCAATAACCACAAATACAACCCCATTCCACTTTTGAGTAAATTCAGCCATTGTCATAATCCGATTACCTAATGCTGGATCGCCTAAATAGACGTTTCCACCATCCTGGCGACGAAACACCACAAAATGGCTATAACCACCATCATTGAGTAACACAATGGCAGGTATTTTGAGCAAGGATATTTCAGCTTCACCGATTTTATATCCCCGCCCTCTTAATTCTTGAGATTGCAGATACCGTTTCATATTAAGCAGTGAAAATCCTTGCTCTTGAACCAGAGTCAAATCAGCATGCTCTAACATGCCAATCAACACTTTTTGTTCACTAATATCTTGACGGTCATAGGCATATTTCAACAGACTAGCTAAACTAGCCGCACCGCACGAAAAGTCGGTTTTTTGCTCTATAACATGTTCAAATTTTCGCTCACGTATACTCTGAATAGATTTTGTATAAGTTCCCATGCCAGGCACAACACCCGTTAATGGGATCTCGGCGGCATAATTGTAGTGAGTAAAGCTGAAAATGATCAATACAGAGATAATCAATTGGCTAATGTTGCGCATAAGATGAATCAGGGGGGCTTACCCCCCTGCCTTATTCATAATGATCAATTTAGTTTTATTCACCAGAGATAATTTCTGCTGCTCCGGTAATACTGGTCAAGGCTAAATTGTTTGACTGTAAGTTACCTGTGCCACTTGCCAAGTTAACCCCAATATTACCCGAGGCATTTTGGAAGGCTGTTCCAGCTAATAATGAAGAGTTATTAGACTTCTGCAGTACAGTTTGCACGAAGAAAGGTAATTGACCACTCACAGTACCATTAAGCGCTAAATCACCTTCTTCATCAAAGGTCATCACTTCGGCACCAGTTGGATTCTCAGTATCAAAGTCAATGTGTCCCACAACGGTTCCAGGTGGGACATCGTGAGAACCATTACCTTCAAGAATAACTTCTGGATAGTAAGCATCATTAAGTGCTGATGTACCTTCATATCCGCCATTGGCGTTTAACGCTAGATTAACATCAACATATTCAACGTTATCCTGAACAACCCCAATATTCATCGTGCCGTTATGTCCAGTATTTTGCACATTAGACACGCTTGCTTCACCTAGACGACCATTGTATGAAGACGCGGCCATATTATTCGCCTGAATATTATTGTTACCAGCAGCAACGTTGACACCAATATTACCCGTGGCATTCATGAATGACGCACCATTAATGGTTGATGTGTTAGTTGATGCTTCATTCCACACACCATTGAAGCCACCCACCTGAGTACTAAAGATTTCAGCATCACCAGAACCAAAAGCAAAACCGGCATCAATAGAGGCTAACGCAGCAGAATTACTTTGAGCATTAAAATCACCTGCTGCTTGGTTAACACCAATGTTACCGCTGGCATTTTCAAATGCACTGCCAGATATCTTAGCGTCATTATCGTGATAGTAATTTTCAACCATATTCGCGCTAGTTTCCTGCACGTTTTCAACTACAGCCATGCCTAACCCATTAGCAGTTATAGTGCCTTCAATGGCTACTTTACCTTTATATTCAAGGTCTTTAGATACATCTACTTTTTTAGTTAATTCAACACTACTGTCTGAATCATTCATTCCATTTCCATTTCCTGGTCCATTTCCTGGTCCATTTGCATATGCAGAACTACTCATTATTGCTGCAATACTTAGCACTAGAGTGAGTTTTTTCATCTTCCATTCCTCCGATCGATGATTATTAATTCCCGCTTGGTAACTGCAACGAGAACTGGTTAATGGCAACATTATTGTCACCAGAAATCTGATTTACCTGCATCACGCCCTGCGCATCCAAAAAACTGTCTGGCGCGATGTCGGCTTGATAGTATGATAATTGATAAGATGACGGTGCCATTTGGCTCGTCACTTGAGTTAACGCCTCATCATTCAATCCCTGACCCACTATGGTTGCTAGGCTCGAATCGATGGCAATGCTGCCGATGTTAGCTTGTATGTTTTGCTCACCGCTGACTTGATTAATACTTGCTAAGCCTTGAAACTGAGCGAAAGCTTGGCTGTCTATTCTTGCAGTAAGTTGTTTATTGGATTCTGACAATGATGTTGGTTGAGGTAATAAACTGTAATTAATCGTTTGGATCGATGTACGCTGGCCTAATACATGACTGTTAGACTGAATATTAAAATCGCCAGCCGCTTGATTGATACTTGCTCGACCAGCACCTTGCATCACATGCGAACCAATAACAGTGGAATCATCAGCGTAAGAGGGGGCAACCAGCAATAATACACTGAGCTGTATTCCTCGTATTAATGACAATTGCAATATGTCGTAATGTGATTTGCTAATGATATCCATAAGATGTTCCTTCCATACCTGATATAAGGATATAGCAACCCTTATGCCAAATTTGAAAGTTAATAATTTTCAAATAGATAGTGTTTTTTTAATGCAGAGATATTCTTAAAGTTAAGAATGAAAATAGCTAGGTTATTGATATAAAAATTAATTATATTTTTAGACTTAATCTTAATGTTAAGACTCGATAAGCGAACTATACGGATGGCTAAATTAAACCAAATTAAATCAGCTATAAATCATGTTTATCCATGAGTCTATAAAAGGTAGCCCTTGAAATATCTAAATAACTTGCTGCAAGCTCAACTTGGCCATCAGCAATAAGAATGGCCTGTTGTAAGGCTTGTTTTTCGGCATTGTCTTTTAAGGTTTTAAGCGAGAGCGCGATGTGACGCTTTTTGTCAATATTAGCTAACTCTAGGTTTTGTGCACTGATCTGCGGCATGTCGCACAGTACCACAGCACGACGAACACGATTAATTAACTCGCGGACATTGCCTGGCCATGAATAGTTTAATAATGCGTGGCATGCAGATTGCGATAATGGCTTAGCCACCAGTCCATATTCATTCGAATACATTCGAATGAATCGATTAGCTAGACCGATGATATCATCACGCCTTTCTTCTAATCTTGGGGTGTTAATGGTTATGCCATTCAAGCGATAATAGAGATCTAACCTAAAACGACCTTTATCAATAGCACTTTCTAAATCAACATGAGTTGCCGCTAAAATACGCACGTCAGCCGATTGAGATTTACCGCCACCCACTGAGTCGTACAACCCCTCTTGTAAAAAACGCAATAAATTGACTTGTAATTCCGCGGGTAAATCACCTATTTCATCTAATAACAATGTACCGCCATCAGCCAATGCAATTTTGCCTTTCCGGTTACTTGTTGCTCCTGTAAAAGCACCTTTTTCATGACCAAATAAGTCTGATTGAATTAAACCTGCCGCCATAGCACCACAATTAACGGTAATAAGAGGTCTATCTTTTCTGGAAGATAATTGATGTAACTTAGTGGCGACTAATTCTTTACCTGTGCCTGATTCACCACGAATAAGCACTGGAATATCTGTTGGTGCAACTCGCTCAACTTGACGAAATAACTGTTGCATGACGTCTGATTGGTACACTGATGGCTCAGTTTCTTTGCCAGTTTGCTCAAGCTTTGGCGCATGATGCTGCTGTTTTAATTTAGATAAGCCGATGCCATGACCTAGACACTTTTCTAACCTTTCTGGATCGATTGGACTCGTGCAAAAATCCCAGGCATATTGCGCAATGAAGGTAGTAATATTTTTTATTTCGAGTTGTGATTTATTGATCAGTACAATAATATGGATCTTGGGGACCAAACTTTTAACTAAGTGGCTGATTTCATTTTCAATATTTCCTTTTCGAAGATCGATTAAGCATAGGGCACAATTATTAGGTATATTATTTTGATCATACTTATCAATGTAATGCAGCTTAAAATCTAATCGAGAAAGTACTTCATTTAGCTCCTTACACTGAAAACCTGCTATGAGTAACGTTTTCATGTTGATATCCTTTCGATAAAGAAATCACAAAAGGGCTAACACAAGGCTAGCCCGTGCATCTTATCTATAGATATAACCGGACAATATTACTTGAATATAAACCCTGCTGACATGTTAATCGTTTATATCATCGGTAACTTAATACATAAGTTAAGTAATGTAGTTACTCATGAGCAGTATCATTATTGGATTCAATATGGATACCCACTCAGAACCACACTTTGTACGTTTTAATCATCTTTTTATCGACTAATCACCCCAGATTGATCGTAATGATGACTAACTTTAATGTATCTGTTATCTCAGCTACATCTTTCTTATGACCATAGTATGGTACAGAAGTGTTAATAGTATACAAAAAGCAGTAATTAAATTGACATATATACAACATTTAACTATTGCCCCAAATATCCACATAAATCGGCGCTCAAAAACAGCTTACTCGTGCACAAGAGTTAACCGTGCTCTTAAACCACCTAAACAACTGTGTTATAAATATAACCTAGACTAATCGTTAATCCGTCTCACGGGCAGTAAAGTCGTTAAACGTAACCTAAAGATAGATATCTAGGAGTCCTAAAGGAACCGTCATGATTAAATACAATGCTTGTATAATGTTAAGTTCATTGGCACTAGTCACCTTATCTGCTGCAGTTAACGCAGGACAACTCCCAAAAAATGTTGAAGAAATTCGCGTATCAAAGGCGGAAAAAACCCTACCTCAGGTGGTTAATCGTTATCAAGCCATTAGTGATACCTTGGAGGTCAAGTTAGCTCAATCCACCGATGAATTAGCGGTGACAGAAATGGCAGCCCATCAAGGGCATAGATTATGGCAACAAGCTGTTAGGGATGTTCAGTCTGGACACAGTGATGATCGCTCCTTGTACTGGAGTCGATTAAGCATGCGTAAGGTCTTAAAACAAGACAAAGCAGGATTTAATCTTGCCGACTGGCAACGCGAGATTTTGGTCAAAGCGGTGGAGAAATCCTCCCGTGGCTTTAGTGATATTGAATTTTCTTCCGACAGCCAAATTAATATCTTGGTCACTGGTTTTGATCCTTTTTTCCTTGATAAGGATATCGGCCAAAGTAATCCGTCAGGTTTAGCCGCTTTAGCTCTCGACGGTTATCATTTTGAAGTTAATGGAAAAAAAGTACAGATTGAAACTGTGATGATCCCAGTGAGATTTAGTGATTTTGATAATGGTATTATCGAATCGTTACTGACACCGTTTTATCGAGAGAACAGTGTTGACATGGTATTTACCATTAGCATGGGTCGTGATAATTTTGATATTGAACGCTTTCCTGGACGTAACCGCAGTGCAGAGGCACCAGATAATTTAAATGTATTAACTGGAGCAAGTCGCACCAATCCAAAAGCACCGCTATTTAACGGTGGCACCTCAAACGATGGGATATTAAATGGTCCTGAGTTTGTGCAATTCTCATTACCTGTAGAGGCGATGGCAGCGGTAAAAGGTCACTGGAGTGTTAATGATAACAATCAAGTTAGCAGCTTATCTCGGGGCCAATTTAAAGCATCATCACTGGCTGAATTACAAAATGAAATTTCTGTAGAAGGCTCTGGTGGCGGCTATTTATCTAATGAAATATCCTATCGCAGTATTTTACTTCGAGATCAATTTAACTTGAGTTTACCGGTAGGACACATTCATACTCCACGCATTAAAGGTTACGACTCGCAAGTAGAGTCAGACATTGTTGAGCAAATTCGTGCCATGATAGCTGCGGCAGCGAGCACGCTATAATGTCGATACACTAAATTAACAGGCCAATACTTTACTTGCCTGAATCTTTCGTTAATCATTCAAGCAAGTGAAGCAACCCAAAATGTTTAAAAGTATTTTTAATCTCAGCCAACGCGCGCACCAAGCGTTAACGCAAGATATCCATACCAAGGAATCTTCATTATCAGCGCGCCCTCGCACCAAGCAACCACTAAACACGAGCGTTAGTAACCCCTTACAACTGCAGATATTGGCCAAAGTCGAAGCCGATTACCAGTTAGCCGAGCTGCATTTCAAACGCCAATTCCCCCGTCCTTGTGTGCATTTCAGCTTACGTGGAAAAAGCGCCGGCACAGCGCATTTACATGCGAATAAACTACGCTTTAACCCGGTGTTACTGGCTGAAAACCCTGATATTTTTATTAACGAAGTTGTGCCACATGAAATTAGTCATTTAGTGTGTTTTCATCTGTTTGGTAAAGTAAAACCTCATGGTAAAGAATGGCAAAGCGTTATGCTGACAACATTTAATATTGCCCCCAAGACCACTCACCAACTCAATACTCAGTCTGTCAGTGGCCAACAGTTCGAATATTTTTGCGCCTGTGGCAGCATCCACTTAACCATAAGACGTCATAACAGAATTGTCCGCGGCCAAACTCAATATCGCTGTCGCCGCTGCCAACAAACATTAAGCCCTTTTTCTCCTTAAATATTATCAATTGCGTCATCGCATTCGATGGCTTAACATCTGCCCAAATGACAGGCTAAGCCTGCGCTGTAATGATGTTTTTGTTAATTTTAGGGTTTATTTTGCGCTTATCATCCACTCACTCTTGGTTATTTGGGGTGTCGCTACTGTGCGGCATTTTTTCATCAACACTTATTGCGGCAGAACACCCCAGTAGTTTCGGTAAAGCCAAAACCATTGCCAAAAAGATCTATCAGCAACACTTGCCACTCAACACCTTCTATTGCGGCTGTGATATCGCCATAGCAGGTAAATTATGGCAGGCGGATCATGCTAGCTGTGGCTATCTGGTTAGAAAACAAATTATTAGAGCCAACCGTATCGAATGGGAACATATAGTCCCCGCCTGGGAATTTGGTCATCAACTGCAATGTTGGCAAGATGGCGGACGTAAAAATTGTGGTAAAAATAACCCGCAATTTAAAAAAATGGAAGCCGATTTACATAACCTTGTGCCTGCTGTCGGTGAGGTCAATGGCGACCGCAGTAACTTTAGGTTTAGTGATTGGGGCGGCAAAGCGGATCAGTACGGACAATGCGAGATGATTGTCGACTTTAAAGGCCGTAAAGTGCAGCCACCAAAAGGTGCAAGAGGGCCGATCGCTCGAACTTACCTTTATATGCAACAAACCTATGGTCTACAAATCAATAGTAGCCAACAAAAATTGTTTAATGCATGGAACAAAATGCAACCGGTTAGCACCACAGAATGTCAACGCGACAGCTTAATCGCAGCTAACCAAGGTAATCATAATGATTTTGTATTCAAACAATGCCAAAATAACGGCTTAGTTCGATAATTGGCGATCAAGCTACCCTTGAACAATTGATTAAATAAGGTCAACACTGATGAGAGTACCACGCATTTTTCAGCCCCAAGACAATTTACAGCAAGGGCAAACGCTTCAATTAGATGAAGATGGTGTTGCTCATATCGGCCGAGTATTGCGAATGGGAATGGGCGATCACATCAGTTTGTTTAATGGTGACGGTAATGATTACTTAGCCGAGATTAATGAAACCAGTAAGAAATCTATCACTGTCACGCTATTGAGTTGTGAAAAAAACCACAGTGAATCGCCATTAAACTTACACTTAGGCCAGGTGATTTCACGTGGTGACCGCATGGAATTTACCGTTCAAAAATCGGTTGAGCTTGGCGTAACCACTATTACGCCGTTATTTTCCGATCGTTGTGGTGTCAAACTGAGTGGTGAGCGTTTAGAGAAAAAACTGCAGCAATGGCAAAAAATTGTGGTCAGTGCTTGTGAACAATCTGGCCGCAGTATCGTACCTATTGTTCGCCCGGCAATGACATTGGCACAGTGGTGTGCAGAACCCACTGAAGCATTAAAACTGAATTTGCATCCAAGGGCTTCACATGGCATTAATGGCTTACAGTTAGACGGCCAACATCAAAGAGTAAGATTACTCATTGGCCCAGAAGGCGGTTTATCTGACGAAGAAATTGCCATGACAGAAACCCAGCATTTTACCGATATTTTATTAGGCCCTAGGGTGCTGCGTACAGAAACTGCATCATTGACTGCCATTACGGCATTACAAGTTAAATTTGGCGATATTGGTTAACATACCGATACCTCTCTGCACATTATTAAGGATACACACATGATTAAGCTCGGCATTGTTATGGACCCTATTAGCGACATTAATATCAAAAAAGACTCGAGCTTCGCGATGTTATTAGAAGCGCAAGCAAGAGGCTACCAATTGTTCTACATGGAAATGCATGATCTTGCTATGGTCAACGGCAAAGCCATGGCCAACATGCGTGAATTATCAGTTAAGCAAGATGCTAGTCAATGGTTTACCTTAGGCGAGTCCGTCGATACTCCGCTAGCAGAACTTGATGTTATTTTAATGCGTAAAGATCCACCGTTCGATACTGAATTTATCTATGCCACTTATATGCTTGAACGTGCAGAAGAAGAAGGCGTATTAATCGTTAACAAACCACAAAGCTTACGCGATGCCAATGAAAAATTGTTTACCGCATGGTTTTCTGAGTTTACCCCAGACACTATTGTGACTCGTGATGCTAAACGTATCCGAGCCTTCCACCAGCTAAAACAAGACATCATTTTAAAACCATTAGATGGCATGGGTGGCACCTCGATTTTCCGTGTGAAAAAAGATGATCCTAACGTGGGAGTGATTATCGAAACCTTAACCAGTTATGGTCAACAATACGCAATGGCTCAGGCATTTATCCCAGAAATCACTCAAGGCGATAAGCGTATTTTGGTGGTTGACGGTGAACCAGTACCTTATGCACTAGCGCGTATTCCGATGAAAGGTGAAACTCGTGGCAACCTAGCCGCTGGCGGCAGTGGCGTGGCTCAACCATTATCAGAAAGTGATTGGAAAATTGCTCGGGCAATTGGTCCAGAATTGAAAAAACGTGGCCTTATTTTTGTCGGCTTAGACGTCATCGGCGATAAATTAACTGAAATCAATGTGACCAGCCCAACCTGCATTAAAGAAATCGAAGCAGCATTTGACGTTAGCATTACTGGTATGCTCATGGATGCCATCGAAGCCCGTATAAGCCAGCAGAAATAGGATTATTCATGCATTATTTATCTATCTACACAAAAATAGTCAGCAGATTAATATTGGTATCTAGTTTGATTATAACTGGAGCAATGGCTGATGAAGTCATAGTGTCCCCTACTGTAGACAGCGCCGTAAGCAATAATGTGCCGACGGTCGGTCCATCAAGACCGAAAAATATTATCATTATGATTGGCGATGGTATGGGACCGGCGTACACCACAGCCTACCGTTATTACAAAGATAATCCTGAGACCGAAGAGATTGAACAAACGGTTTTTGATCGTTTACTTGTGGGGATGGCAAGCACCTACCCAGCCTCTGTAAGCGGTTATGTTACCGATTCAGCGGCATCAGCAACTGCGTTATCAACTGGAGTTAAAAGTTATAATGGAGCCATTGCCGTTGATACCGAAAAACGTCCGCTGACCACCTTAATGGAAAAAGCCAAAACATTAGGTTTATCAACTGGCGTAGCTGTCACCTCGCAAGTCAACCATGCAACACCAGCGGCATTTCTGGCTCATAATGAAAGCCGTCGAAATTATATTGATATTGCAGAGGCTTATTTAAGCTCAGATGCAGATGTGATTCTTGGTGGGGGTCAGCAATATTTCACCCCTACACTACTTGAGCAGTTTAGCGCGAAAGGTTATCAACACATTACTGAATTAGCCCAGCTTGAATCGGTTGCTAAACCAAAAGTATTAGGGCTATTTGCTGATGTCCAGTTACCTTGGGTAATTAACGATAACCAAGCGCATAACCTGAGTCATATGACCCAGAAAGCCCTAGATTTACTGTCACAAAATAACCAAGGGTTTGTGTTATTAGTAGAGGGTAGCTTAATTGATTGGGCTGGCCACAGTAACGATATTGCTACGGCCATGGGTGAAATGGATGAATTTGCTTCAGCAATTGAAGTGGTTGAACAATTTGTTCGTCAAAGTAAAAACACACTTATGGTGGTAACAGCCGATCATAATACCGGTGGGTTATCTATTGGCGCAAATGACAAATATGAGTGGAATCCACAGGTGCTACATAAGGTTAAAGCCAGCCCAGATGCAATTGCTACGCGCGCGATTGCCGAAGATAACTGGCAGCCTTTAACCGCAACACTTTTGGGTTTTACTCCAAGCGACGCACAATACAGCCAATTAGAAGCAGCTCGCATGCAAGGTAACGAACCACTGTCTGTCGCACTGCGTAAATTAATTGATATTCAGTCTAATACCGGTTGGACAACTGGCGGACATACCGCGATGGATGTTCAAGTATTCGCTGCAGGCCCTGGCGCAAGGTTGTTTAGCGGTCATCAAGACAACATTGATATCGCGACTAAAATGTTTAGCCTATTACCACAATAGAGACAAATACCTTAATCAATGCCGAACGACGATGACCCACACAATCCCCGCCCTTATCAGCGGGGATTGTGTTAATATCAGCGTGTTTATCTTATCACTAGCATTATGAGCAACTGACGTGTTAACAAATCCTTCTCAAGCCTTAATCAGAAACAGCCACTATTTTGAAAAGCAAAATGTGTTAGTGCTTAATTATGAAGCTGATACTTTTGCACATCAATGTCTTGAGTTTGCTCATCATGTTACCGCCCTAGCGTTGGATTTTAATCATCACCTGATATTGTCCTCTTGTACCAATGACAAATTACAGTGCTATTTTGGTCATCAATTACCTGATTCACTCGCAAGTTCAAAATTTGATAGTGTGATTATTTATTTTCCCAAAGCTAAACCGTTAATGGGCTATTTACTGCAACTAGCTGCGCAGCATTTATCTATTGATGGCCAGCTGATCATTGTAGGTGAAAATAAAGGAGGAATAAAGTCGATTGCTAAACTCACACCTGATTATTACTCGCCACCAATCAAACAAGATAATGCCCGCCATTGTCTAGTGTATGTCAGTTATTTAACCCAAGCAGCGCCAGCATTAACCCTTAGTGATTGGGTAAGCCAGTACTCACTAGAGACTCCGCAAGGGCAATTACAGATTTGTAATCTTGTTGGTGTATTTAGCGAAAAACGTCTCGATCAGGGCACTGAATTATTACTGTCGCATTTACCAGAAAATTTACACGGCAGAGTTCTCGACTTTGGTTGTGGTGCAGGGGTCATTACAGCGGCGTTACTCAAAGCTAACCCGACGCTAACTATTGAATGTATTGATATCAATGCGATGGCACTACTCTCATGCGAATTAACCCTTGCAGCCAATAATATGCGCGCAAAAATTTACCCTTCAGACGGATTCAATCAAATTGTCGGTAAATTTGACGGTATTATCTCCAACCCACCGTTTCATGATGGGTTAACCAACACTACAGATATCGCCACACAATTTGTCCAACAAAGCGCAACTCGACTAACCAGCAAAGGCATATGGCAAATTGTCGCTAATCGCCACTTACCTTATTCAGAGACTATTGCGACTCATTTTGGCAAAGTAGAAGTGTTAGCTGAAAACAATAAATATAAGCTATATTCCCATCAAGGTTAATCCCTCCTAAAAGCCCGCCAAATCTCACCTCAACTGGCTTAGTTCATGGGCAGCAAAGCTCATTACGGCTGGAATTACAGCTAAATATCAGCTAAATTAACGAAAAGGCAAAATAACGCACATTTTCGGCTTTGTTTCGTTGGTATGGTACTGGCGTCTAATGACCGAATATAAAAATAAAAATAAAGGATGTTATGTTAACGCCATCACTCGTCACATTAAGTGCAGATAAAAGCAAAGCGGAATTACGTATAATTCCCAATACCCATGGCCCCGTGTCGGAGGATGATATTAATGCCTTGCTGACACAGGCTGATTTTACGATGTTATTTCCGATTATCCCCGCGATTAATAAAGCCGTATCTGAAGTCAATGCACTTTGTGGCCAAACGCCTGGCGGACACGAACTCTTTTTTACGATTGCCGAGCGCAAAGATGGCTCTGTGAGCATCAGTGTCAGTGACGATAAAATGCAAGCAAGCATGAAAATCACTTCAGCTTGGGGCGGCAAAGATATCACCCTACCAGACATACTCAATACCCTGAAAACTCAAAAAATCAAAATGGGACTCAGCAAACCTAAGATTATGGCATTGATACAGCGTTTATCGATATTGCCCCCAGGTGAAACCTGTGAGGGGATCATAGCCTCAGGTAAGTTAGCCGTTAATGGCGAAGATGCAATATTAACCCGTAAAGTTGCCTTAGCTCGCGAGCGTCTATTGCAACCACAAGAACGCGAAGACGGCTCTGTTGATATGCGTGATTTAGGCTCACTCATTACCGTCAAACCCAACGATGTATTAATGATTAAAACGCCATTAACGACAGGGACTCCGGGGTTTAATATCCACGGTGATGTACTGCAACAAATTCCAGGTAAAGATAAATCTATGGAGCCCGGCACTGGCGCGAGCTTTCATCCTCAAGATCCCAACCAACTCATCGCCACCGTTCCTGGTCAGCCAGTGGAAAACCGTACTGGCATGCAAGTTGACGATATTCTGCAAATTAAAGATGTTGATGTTCGCTGTGGCCACGTTAATTTTAAAGGCAGTATATTAATTACCGGTGATGTGCACGAAGGTATGGAAGTTAAAGCCAGCGGTGATGTCACCGTGATGGGCTTTGTTGAGTCTGCCACTATTGAAGCTCAAGGTGATGTGATTGTCAGTAAGGGTGTTATTGGTCGAATGACTGTGAAGCAACTGCTTAGTGACTAAAATATTACCCAGCGCTTCTAGTTGTGAATATTGTACAAATTGGGCACAAATCTGTCCGGTAGCTTTAATTTTAGTACTCAGTTCATGCTCTTTAATCAAGCGACCAATAACACCCTTACTGACAATCACATCACCTTGAAGCGCTGGGTAATATTTTAGTCACTAAGCAGTTGCTTCACAGTCATTCGACATCTGGTGACACTATAACGGTCAGCGATGCTCAAGGAAAACGTGGTGACTTGGTCGGCGGCATTGCCACTGCTGCTAAAGGGATTAGGGCTATTGCATTTGGCGCTACG
>NZ_JACJER010000047.1:0-32633 GCF_014164185.1 Shewanella sp. SG44-6
CCAATGCTGCATTGTAATGATGCAGATACAGACCTTGTGTCTGGCACGAAAGTGAGCCCACTTCCAGCTGGTCTCCCGTTGCAAGAAAATTAGAAGAACTTTGTTAATGGAGAAACGCAAATGATGACTTCGATTGAAGTTAGTGCCTCTCCTTGCTTTGCTCAACGATAATCCAAAGATTGGAAAGTCATAGAGCAGAAAGTATCAAAGCTTCAAGTGAGTATTGCAAAGGTAACTCCTGTGGTTACCGGGTAACATAGTACGCCTTAGTGGAGGCTTGAGCCGTATGCAGTTAAAGTTGCACGTACGGTTCTTAGGAGAGCGGCACCTGGTAACAGGTGCCGCTTATCCGACAAAAGTGAGCTTGAAAGCAATCAGACGATATTGTCTATCTAGCGTCAATTAACTTGGCCGGTTCGCGACAACTAGCTTGTCCGGTTTTGGTAAGCTCTAGGCATACATAATTCTTGAGAGATTTATATGCCTGGAAAACCCATAAACCAACCACAGGTTAACCTATATATGTCTTATCGTAATAAACCTAAACAGACTCAATCATCTGCCGCGGCTAAAGCGGGCTTCTCTTCCCGTACAGCCAGACGTATTGATGCTGGCCAGCACAACACCACCAAATTACCACGCCAATACGCGACCAGAAAAGATCCGCTTAATGGTCTTTTTGAACAACATATTGTGCCACTGCTTGAAAATGAACCCTCATTACAGCCCATTACATTATTTGAAAAACTCGAAGAAATCGCACCGGGGCAATTTGACCGCGCGCAACTTCGAACTTTGCAACGCCGTATCAAGAAATGGCGAGTCAAATACGGACCTGAACAAGAGGTGATTTTCAGGCAACAGCATACACCTGGAGCGATGGGGATCTCTGATTACACTTGGGCCAACGAATTGAATATCACCCTCGGTGGAACCGCATTTAAACACAAGCTTTATCATTACCGCTTGGTTTTCAGTGGCTGGACTTACGTCGAAGTCATACTCGGCGGTGAAAGTTTTGAATCACTGTCATCAGGGCTGCAAAATGCTTTTTGGCAAAGTGGGGGTGTACCAAAAACTCACCGTACAGATAGCTTAAGCGCCGCCTTTAAAAACCACACTGAAGCTGAAGTTCTGACTGAGCGTTACACCAAACTATGCAAGCATTACGCTGTGAAAGCCACTCGAAACAACAAAGGTATTGCCCATGAAAATGGCGCAATTGAAGGCCCTAATGGCCATCTAAAACGTAAGATAGAGCAACAATTGTTATTACGCGACAGCCGTGATTTCACTGATTTAAAGCAATACCGAGATTTCATCGATATCATCGTTGCTAAAATTAATCGTCAATGTCACACCCGTTATCTAGAGGAATGTACGTACTTATCCGCCTTACCCGTCCGTCGAACTCATGACTTTTGTGAGCAGTACGTCAAAGTGACCTCTAGCAGCACTATTTCCATTAAGCGTGTGACGTATTCCGTGCCATCACGGCTTATTGGCGTGACATTACTGGCACACATTTTTGATGACCGGTTAGTGCTTTTCTATGGACATGAAATCACATTAACGTTAGCGCGAATACATACGCAAGGCACAACACGTGGCCGCTCAATAGACTATCAGCACCTTATCCATGCATTGGCTAAGAAGCGCAACGCGTTTAAAGCATCACAACTTAGAGATGACCTTATTCCGAATGGCGATTTTTGGCAGTTATGGCAAAAACTAACCCATGATGGTGTGACAGATGCAGATTGCCATTATATGGTCGATTTACTGGTCATCGCTGCAAACTATGATTGTGAGGCAGCATTGGGCCGCTTCGCTCTCAGGGCGTTTGAAACAGGAAAAGTGGTGACGATAGATGAATGTCGCCGCGTTTTCAGCCCCGATACGCTATTTGTCCCCATGATTAATAGTCAACAACATAGCGTATCAAGTTACGACGTACTTCTTGGAGGGCGAAATGGCTAACCCACTGAGCTTACCTTTATTATTAAAAGAGTTACGACTGCCCGCGATAGCAAAAGCTTGGCCAGATATCGCCCTAAAAGCAGTGAAGGAGCAATGGGAGCCCGAGCTATTTCTCGCTCAGTTATGTGAAATAGAGGCCACACACCGACAAGAGATACGCCTAAAACGCTTACTCAAAGAAAGCCAATTACCCATAGGAAAACAACTATCACAGTACGATTTTAGTGAAGTGTCAGGCATTAGTGCCGTTCAAATTAAACATAAAACCAGTGAGCTAGGGTGGTTGAGGCAAGGCCATAATATTTTATTGTTCGGTGCAAGTGGGCTGGGTAAAACCCACATCGCCGCTGCGCTGGGTTATGCGCTTATAGATCAATCTGTTCGAGTTAAATTCACAACAGGTACCGCGATGGTACAGCACCTACAGAAAGCCCGAGATGGTTTAGGGCTAGAAGATGCACTTAAAAAACTCGATAAATATGAGCTCCTCATTTTGGATGACATTGGTTATGTTAAAAAGAGTGACAGTGAAAGTCAGGTTCTGTTTGAGCTAATAGCACATCGTTATGAGCGCAACAGCTTGGTAATAACGACGAACCAAGTGTTTAGTGAATGGGACAGTATATTTGGCGACAATATGATGACAGTAGCCGTGATTGATCGTCTGGTGCACCACGCAGAGATTTATCAACTTGAGGGAGAAAGTTATCGAAGAAAAGAAGCCATGAAACTCAATGACAAAAGCGGCCAACTTAATTGACGCGGATAGGACAAGCTAGTTGACGCCTAACACCTTACCTGCAGTATTAACAATAGCATGAGCGTAAGGCTTAAACTCTCTGCGTTTGATGCCGGATTTTAAGGCTGTTTTGATGACAATAGGGTTACCGCATTGGTAATAACAGATAGGCAAAATGATTGAAAATGCGATAAGTAAAAACAAAACCAACCAACTTCGAGTCAGCGCCTTATAGATAGTCTGTTGAGTATTCACTGAAGCGGTAATATTAAATGGGTATAGTTTTGATTCACGGATGTAATCATAAATAGTATTACCTCTTGGTATTAACTTTAAATCCATACCAATTGATTGATGATTCATATTGATTTTGAACATAGAGTTTTTATAGAAAAGTTGGATTACTGAAAACATCGATGGTGCATGCAAGGTCACTAGGACCTGAAAACCATTAGTTTGTTGGCCAACAATCAGAATAGGTTTACCTGGTACCGTGTATTTAGATTCTTGCAATGTTAAACCGTTGTATTTATTGCTTTGAATTATTTTACCTACGTTAGCAACAAATGATGAACAAATAACTTTGTTACTTGAAATTAATGTGATGCTTTGAATGCTTGGCGTTTCGAGTAATGCAGTATCGATAATTTTTTTAGCGTTCGAGCAATCTAATGTTGCGTCTTCTAATACATTTTTAGCAACAGTATTAGCATCCAAAATTTTACTATCTAAAAATTTTACTGCTATGTTTAAGCTGTCGGTTACCCGTTCAGCTTCGTTTGTGATGGCTTGAAAAATGATAATGCCAAGCCCTAGGCTTAAAAAAATACAAAAGATCATTATTGAATGGAATAATTTCAAGGCCCTAAAAGGGTATTTATCCCATGTTTCGATAACGGTACTATTTTGCATCACAATTTCCTTCTGAAAAAATCCGCTATATATAGCATGTTTAAGACAAAATACTTCATTAAATCTCTGTTTTACAACACGTTAAGCTTTACAACATGCGGTTAACATTAATAACTTACATCATGTAAACCCTTTTTTTTACTTTGAACTGTTTAAAACTCATGACACAATCTTGCAGCTACAACTTTAAGTGTTAGAATCTGAATTATATTCCAGATTAACACTTAAGTGGTGAGTAAAGTGTCCAAAATAAAACTTGCAGTAAAACTTATGTCGATAACAACCACAGCCATAAGTTTAATCATTAATTATTCTGGGATTAATACAACCAGCATTATTCTCAATGAGTATCAGTTAGCAAAAATAGGCCACTTCAATAACATCAAACTGCTTAACGTAGGTGAACGCTACGACTCTTCTTTATGTGGAAATAACCAGACTGATGTGAAGTACTACTTGTTTGCAGAGACTTCCGCGCATGTAACCACTAAACGCTGCATTGAAGAGCGTCCACCAGCCGACTGTCCAAATATCGCATTAACACCGATTTTAGATGGCGTCCATATTTCTGTGATCTCTAATACAAATGCCTTATATTCAGAGGAAACGCTTAGGGCTTGTGCCTTTTACACAATAGGGTCAGGAGAGTTGTACGTTTAACTAGTATGTCATTCAAAGCAACATTACAAATACTTAAAATAAGGGAATACCATGACACCAAAAACCGACTTCTTTTTTAAGAACATAAAATCTGATGTTCCCGTAATCGGTGCATCAGATCTAAACAACATCTCGTTAGAAATTGACTCAAACTTCTTTGCATATCAAGTCAACAGAATGCTAAGAAACAGTGTAGATAATACCTGCACAGTCATATGTTCATCTTCAATGCCTCGGGTATTTAATACGATTTCAGCTTTAAGTGAACAGATTGGCTTAGTCCATGTATATGCGTTAGAGCCAATAGATTCCGTTCTTAATGCTACATTGGCATGTGATTTGTTTTTACCAGAAGGCATTTTAAGTATCCAGCCACAGTGGAATACCTCCCAGGAAAAAGACATTGTGAACGTCGCCGCTACACTTGCGGCACCATTGATATTAAATGGCTTGCATCTTAAATCCTTCGTTAAAAATGATGATGGAGTCAAAAGGCTGTACGTGAATGGTAAGCACATGCTGGATGAGTTGATAGCACTAGGCAGATACAATCCATCAAACTTCGCGCCTAATGAATACGGGAAATATATTGCTAACGCTGAAAAGGCTTTCGGTTTGGGTGGCAATCAAGAGGCCATACTAAAAGCATACTCAGAACTGAATGAGGCTTTTTGAATGGAAATAGGCAAAGCTTATATAGCTCGAAAACCTGCAGAATCTTTTGGTGAGATTGATGGCGAAAGTGTTGATTTTGATGAAGTGACTTTAACGATAGAAATATTAAAAAAGCCTGAGACGGTGATCATGGATGACGGTGAAAAGGAGGTTGAAGAGCCCTTACCAAAACACCTATGCAGCCCAGATTGGCAATTAGTTAAAAATCTAGAAACCTTTAGAACGAATTGGTTATTTATACCCAATTACATTATTACCGCCCTTTAACATATTGGACCTAGCCTTAGTGGTTAGGTCCAATCAACTCTGTGACTAACTAAATGATAGATATTACCGAAAGACATAGAGGGAGCTGATGAGTCACACTTGACCCTGCCAACCCCATTCCTGGATACAGCTTTGAATTCCCCCCCGAAACTGCTCAGAATCTTGTAAATATCTTACTGCAATATCATCCATATATAGTGGTAATGGATAGAAACGATCACGCGTTCAAGCGTAGGCTCAGCAATGAAAGAAACCATTTTTTCTATCAACTTTATTTCATTCGGTTGTCTGGCTCAAAGGAGAGAATCAGTTTTTAACATGATATTCAGATAATATGATTTAAGGTAGATAGCAGCCAATGCTAACCCAAAAACAATTCTATGCCGCTTAAGAACGCTTGCAAAACATCGTAACGACATCAGGCTTAATTCAAATGCCATAATCAAGAAAGGAGAAAGTAAGTAAAGCAATGGCCGTCCAGTGGGCTGTATTGAACGGATTAACAGTTTACCTTGGGAATATCTGACCATTTTGTTAAATACTGTGGTGTTAAGTATTCACGCCTCATTTTCCATTTCTGCTCTATTCCCCTGGCACCATTGAAAATAGTTCCCTTTCCATGTGCCGCATTAATACTATCAAATATCTTCATTAAATTCGGGTTAGCGGGCTGATTAAACAGATCATGCTGATACTTAGATACCGGTGTTAGATTGAGCAACCCGACTCCAACACGATAATACTGTGAACCATTTCTAAATAGTTTATTAACTATTTCGGATGCCGCTTTAGACAACTGGCAGGTATCATTGGTCGGGACATCAAAATGATAATTCGATTTAAACCCTTGGTATGAGTGGTCATAGTTTGATGCCGATGCAAAGACATACATCGTAGAGCAATAAGACCCTTGACTCCTTGCTTTCACAGCCGCTGATTCGACTTGTTGTGAAATTGCTTGTGATAGCTCTTCTATTTTTGCTGTTTTCCGGCCTAATGTTGATGTACTAAAAATCTGTATTTTATCTGCCCTGATCAAGTCCCAATACTTACCTACATAACCATTGAGCTCCAACACTGCTCTTTCGAGTTCAACACCAAAATTTTCACGCGCCAATCGATGAGACATTTGCGAAAGCTGTAAGCCATTAACAATATTTAAGGCTTCAATTTTTTTGGCGGTTCGAGCCCCAACACCCCAAATATCATCTGTTTTCATTTGAGATAGTATTGATTGCCTCTGCTCGTCATTATCAATGAAGCACACACCAGCATACCCAGGGAGCTTCTTAGCTGCATGGGATGCAACTTTGGCCATAGTGGTATTAATGCCCACGCCAATTGAAATAGGTAACCGGATTTGCTTCCATACTTTTCTTCTGATTTTATGTGCTTGCTCAAGGTAATCTTCTGTTTTAGTGCATTTTAAATTTAGAAATATTTCGTCACATGAATAAACGTAGCTATTAAATGGCTCAGTAAATTGGCTTATACAATTCATCACTCGATTGCTCAGGGCACCGTAAAGTGCGTAATTTGATGAGCAAACGATTACGTTATGTAGGTCACATAAATGTTTAGCTTCATAATATGGAGTAAATTTTTTAATACCTAATAATTTAGCTGCTTTTGAAAGACTGACAATTACTTGATCGTTGTTGCTAAGAACTATCAGTGGTTTTCCACGCCAGCTTGGGTTAAAAACACACTCTGCAGAGGCATAAAAGTTATCGATATCACACAAGTAAATCATAGCTAAACAATTCCTAAAAAGCGGCCTTCCAATGTGAACGAATAGAATTAATTACTACACCTTCGACTGAGAAGGTGTCGGACTCGTCGATAAAAACTGCTGATTGATCATCATTAGCTGATAACAACTTTCTATTCTTAACATCGAGTATTTTGCAGCATAAACAACCATTTAAATTGGCGATGATGATATCCATATGTTTAGGGGTCAAACTGGTATCTATGACGAGTAAATCATCTGGGTAAATGCCAACTTGGATCATGGACAAGCCTTGAGCCTTCGCAAAATAAGTAGAGTTAGGGCTTTGAATAAGCAGATCATCCAGGCTCAATGGTGATTCGATGTAACCCGAGCAAGGACTTTCAAAGCTAGATATCCCCGCTGACACAAGATTGTTGAGTATTTTCATTTTCGCCACCAATACTGTATAAATAAACAGTATTATAACCGGTTCAGGTCAATATGGTAGTTTTCAAATTAGGTAGATTGCGCTAAAACTGGTTTAGTAAATATAAGCGACTGAATATTAACTTTTTTTCGGTATATCCTAGCTGGGTTTCTGCATGTCAAATAATTACGATTTTAGGCTAATAAATGCCGGCAGGATAATGCCCCATATCTTAACGATTTAAAAAGGTTATTGGCTTTTTTGACGACAGTGCCTTACTAAACTTATCTGCTGTTTTTATGCAGTGCACGACTAATTTGTCAGGGTTTCTCCAAAAGCTAAAATCCAGTAAAGAAACTGAACGTCCAACACCTGTTCTAAATTGCGGAATTGATGGATATCCATTTTCAACAAGTACATCGATCAATTTACCGGTAACATCTTCCTTCGTCAGATAGGGGCCGAACTGTAACAACTCCGCTTTCAATAGAGAATTCAGGTCAGATGCTCGGGATGTATCTATTTGAATAGAATCTGCCATGACTTTTAGCTTTTTCTGGTAAGTGTTGTTCAGCGGTGAACGATTCTTTCGACGATTTAGCGTTATTATCTTAGTTGTTAATGTACGGGCAATATGCGCTGCTAGCGTGTAATTAAGCCCAATCCGGCCTCGAAAAGTCTGTATAGAATAAGTTATGAAATCTACGATAGGTTGAGCGTCTTCGATATTTGGATAAAGCACATTTTGAATATTCTTAGCTGTAATCGTGATATCCCCCCCTTCTGAATAATTTCTTATTTGCTGATAAACACGCTTGTTAGTGCGGTCCAATCGTTTGCCTGATACATATTTTAAATGTCCGTATCGAGAAAACTCTATCAAAGAGGGTAACCCAAATCTGTGCTCTATCTGGATATATTCTGGCATTAAATCTAACCACTCAGATATAGAGACAGGTAAGTGATTAACTGGATGGCAATCAACATCTCGGGTTAAGTCGAATACACAAACTGCAATAGGGTTACCTTTTCCGTGGCTATAATGACAACCAAAATCAGCACCCCCAAATATTGTGTCAATAGCTGTTCTGAAGCTTAAAAGGGAATCGTCACTAAGCGGCCCCTCGATAGATTGGATTAACTGATGATGTTTAAGTATACAGTTGCCAAAATCTGGTTTTAGGCTTTTGATCTCAATGTCATAGAGGGTATTAACATTCACATTTGCTTCATATGAATAGTTATTCAAAGCCTGAATGAACGGATTATGAAAGATATCATCACATGCTTTACTGAATTTTATCCGTGCCTTAAAGCCTTTACGAGCTAAAATTACAGCTGCCTCGAGGACTAGCTTAAACAAAGAAGAATTAGGTGTTTCAGGATGCAAAAGTACCGCATAGCATTTAGACCCTTCATGAAATGGTGAAAAAATGGTATTAGTTATAGCATCCCTGTTATTAAGGCATATTGCGTCATGCTTATTATGTTGTTTCTGTACAGAATTAGCTAAATGGTTCGGGATATGTGAGCGAACATGAGTAAAATTGACGTTGATTATGTGTATATCATTAAGCAATCTATGAATGAGCTTGAATTGATCTGCGTATTTTGGATTAGATGAAGAAGGGTTGTTCTTGTGTGATTGATATCCATCTATCAATGTTAAATTATCAGAATAGATGGTTAGTGAGGTTGCAGTTATACACTCAGTTTGCATAATATCTTTAAGTTCTAACAACCCAGCCAACGCTGCTTGAATTTCACCAGCACTTGAATCAAGCAATACACCACTATTGCCAGAGTAATTTACTGTTATACTAGTACCATTGTGCGCCGGATAAGTGACAGAACCGGAGTACGTGGCAATCATCAAATCACTATCAAATGATGCATCACAAATAATTTTAACTTTTTTCGACAACACTACCTCCAAATTACATCATCCATAATTGAGTTAACATATAGGGATACTGTATAAAAATACAGTTAAATTTAATTTAATATTGATTTGCTACATCTGCCTAAGTAAAACCAACCAACTTCGCCCAGGCTTTATTGTTTTATGCCAGTAATGTAGAAAATCAAGCCTTCATACCAATAGGTTGCTATAATTAGCATTATAGCAACCTATCCATTGAGGGGTTAGTAAGTTACAATCAAGGCTGTGTTATGGTGGTACCATAACAGCGTAGCGATGTAACTCGCTGGCTCTTACTGCCAAAGAAATTTTGCATGGTGACACCATAAGAGCCTTGGGGCTTGTAGAAAAATATCTTATGGTGACACCATAAATTAGCGATTATAAATTTTACTGGTGTTATGATTGCGTCTATAAATGCATGGTGGCACCATAAGAGGCTGTAAAATGAACGATGAAACATACAAACCAAAGGCTTGGGAATATCACTACAACGCCAAACCTAATGGTAAACCGCTTATGCTTCTTAACTTTGAAGAGCTTGAATTATCCAAATCCTTATTGCTTAAGCACCTAAGTTACGCTGCATATATAGATGACAAAACCCTTTATTCCTCTTTAATTAATAGCGACAAAGACTTCAGAGATCGAAATTTATTTGGGTTAAGGAAGAGTATTAGAAATATTCTTAATAATATTAAATGTATAGATTCATCACATTTAATGGATGGTTTGAATGACGACTTAAATAAAACATTCAGCAATGACGGGTGGCGTAAAATAAGACTTGAAATATCTCAAATAAAGAAAAGAAATAAAAAAAAGCGTATTGAGTTAAGCGATCATATTATTAATCGCATAATAAGTTTCAAGAAAGATAATAAATTAAAAACGTATGAAGAAACGCTAGAGCTATTGTTTGAGCGGGAAGAAATGTACAGAGAGTTAAAAGATGAACAGTAAAAAAAATAATATGTTAGCGCATTACAGCCCACTCCCAGCCAATATTCTGCCTGCAGTGAAAAATGTAAGAGACTCACTATTAGACAACCGTAGTTTATATGAAAATGAGTTGAAGCAATTATTGAATCAGGAAGAAAAGGTATTTGATTCACAACGTGCTAGTGAATTGGTTAATGCTTTACTGAAAGATTTTGAAAATGATGCAGATGATATAAGCCCAAACACCTGGGCTTCAATAGTCAATAACTGGCGAATATTCGATGAGTGGTGCAAAAAAACGGGAGTTAATGCCTTACCTGCCTCAGTGCCAACCTTTATCAATTTTTTAGATGATAAGGCAAAAATGTACAAGCCTAACAGTTTGCAGGTATATCGATGGGCAGTACACACAATGCACTTAGCAGCAGGGTTGCCATCGCCCACTGAAGCAGTCAAGGTTAAGTTCAAAATGAAAGGCATCAAGGCAAAGAAGGCTGCGAGTGGCGAAATGACCACACAGGCTACTGCTTTCAGAGAAATACACCTTAATGCCTTAGATGAGCTTATGGGTGCTAGTGACAAATTGATAGATGTCAGAGACTTAGCGTTAATGACTATGGCTTATGAAACTCTTCTTCGAGAATCTGAACTAGCACGTATTGAATTCAAACACATAGATTATCAATCCGATGGACGAGCAGTGATAATGATCCCATTCACCAAGACCAACCAATCAGGCGAAAATGATACGGCAATGATTAGCAGTAAAGCGTTAACAATTTTAGATAAATACATGTCGATGGCCGGATTAGACGAAAGCGAAATTTCCGAAAAATATAATGATGAAGGAAACGCTCAGCCCAACTACATATTTAAGAAGCTGCTAAAATCCGGTAAGTTAGATACAAATTTTTATACTCCACTTTCTGGCTATTCTATCGATAAGATATTCAATAAAGCACATAAATTGTTAAAGCTTCACAAATATTCGTTAATCAGAAATTCAAAGCCATGGTCTGGTCATTCCGCTCGCGTTGGTGCATGTCAGGACTTGTTAGCGGCTGGGTACTCGCCTTTAGAGGTTCAACAGTCCGGTAGGTGGAGTTCGATTGATATGGTTTATCGATATGGCCGAGTAATCTTAGCTTCAGAAAGTGCGATGGCAAAAGCTAGAAACAAATAATGAAATCACATTAGACGGTATACGAATGAAAAAAATTGACACGCAATCACTACTAAAAAAAATGATAAATGCCGGAATAGAGTGCTCAGTAAATATCCCAACAAACACAGGAGTCATTCAACGAGTTTGCTCTGTAGATGAAATCTTGTTGTACCTAGAGCACCCAAGAGCTTTATACGCATTGCACTTCGATATATCAGAAGGTGATTACGCGCAATGTGTAGCCGAGGAATATTCCGTCAAGTGTGCTGGGATAACGGTAAAAGGATTTGCATGCCAGGCAACTGTCAAAGGTGGATTTTGTGTTTCACCGACGGAATGGGCCGCGATGAAAGGTCAGTATTGCGAAATTCATGGCGATGCTGATTACTGACTAATGCTAGCTAGAATATTTAGTAACACCGTGAATAACTAGCAAACATAATATATTAAGTCAATATGGCATTGTCCTTTAACAATTTGAATTTTGAAAACAATTTTATGTGTGTAGTTTGATTATATTGGGTAAGCAAAATACCTAATGAGGAATACACATGAAAAAAGTACAACAAAGAAAAATCTACATGGAACTTGACGTTGCTGAGCTATTGTCGGATCTTTTCGAATATGACAGCCAATATCTTGCCACTATTCTCCAGTTTGACAGACTATTAATGCTAGCTAAAAATAAAGACAGCGAAAATAATTCTTTTGCATTGGGGGTTATAATGAAGTCATTGAAGAAATCATTTGTTGGACAACGGCTCTCAATAATTAAAATAATTGGCCATGATAAAATTTTAGTGCTGAGCGCTAGTAGGAATGAATATCAATCGAAGAAGCATATTAAAAAAATTGTATTAACTGATAAGATAATTCCAGTTAAGCATGTAAATGTTGGGCATGTACACTTTACTGAGCTCGATAAACCATTTTTGATTACTGAATGGATTTTTAATTGCAAACTAACAAAACTTACACATAAATAAAAAGGTGTTCAGTCGAAGAATTATCTCAAGCAGCTAAATATGCAGAAAAGCTAAATTTGACCATGATAGATAATAAATAAAGTAACTATCAAATCAAGGCTAAAAGCAGACCTAAGAAAGTATAAAAAGATTAGAGTGGGAGGTTATTAAAATAACAGAAAATTGATTACGGTGCATATAAACGGGCATGAATTGCCCGTTTATATGTTTAAACAACTTTAGTCTACACTAATTGAAAATCTACCATTTTCATCTTTAGAGATATCTACATTGAAAACAATACCTGGTGTACTGTCACCATTACTACCTTGTTTTTCACCTAAGATAATACTCTTGGTGTTAGAGATAGTTTGAATAGTTGAGGTTAAACTTATTATCGCTTTTGTGCCGTTTGGAGCACCATAGTTATTCACTCCGATTAGATAGCTGCCTTCTTCTAATACATCCGAATCACACGTTGCATAATAATGTTCAATTTGAGCCCCTGTTAAATCATCTAGATCTAAACGCCCCATTAAGCCCGATTTGTTGCGATAGTAAACATGAGATCCATTTGGCTCTATTACATGCAGATCAACATCACCTCTTGCATCCCAATCTAACGTTGCTGTAAATGAACCTAATAAAGCAGAAGGTAGTTGAACATCGACTAATTTTGACAATTCATTATCGATATGACCTATTACTTGAGTGAAAGTATCTAAATCCCTTGCCAAATATGTTTCTGAAAAACCATGACCGGTTACATCAACCAAAACATGATATAAAGGTATGTAGGCAGTGATAGGTGGAACCGTTAAGTTACCAAATGCTCTTAGACCATTAATAACAATATCATTATCCGCTAACACGTGAGGGCCATTGATTACTGTTGACGCAGGAGCAACATGAACAACACTGATGTTTTCCGTAGAATAAGATTGAGTATTTAGAGCTGTCTCATAAGCCTTATTTACGAATAAATTGCCTTGTGAGTGAGCAACAAACAGTAATTTATAACCGTGGGACGCGAGTGCTTTAAGCGTAATATTGTGCTCTGCATACTCTTTTAGCGTTGGTGGATTTGATAGAAAGCTACTAAACGCTCCGACTAATTCAGTAGAAAAATCTGAATAAAAGTCAACCATCACCCCGTAAACAAGTTCAAATGGGGCTGTGACAAAATCGAGTGTTTTGCTCCAAATGCCACCAGCATCAGCTGACTCACCGCTTAACATTATCCAAAACAACTCGAACCTTATTTTGTAGTCTGGGCTAAATTCTTCAGATCTTTGGGCAAAGACCTCTGCCAAATCTTGAAGAACACTAGTACCATCTATACCTTTACCGGTGGAATTATAGAACGTCTCATAAATGATGCTTTGATTATTATATTGGGAACCATAGATAACTGATAGCTCGGCTAAACCAAGTTGTGCATCTAATCTAGTGTTTCCCACACCATTAAAAAACCCCATTGCATAACCAGCACTGCCGCATAGAGAATTTTCAATTGGTACAGCATAGGCTGATTGGATGGATAAGAAAGCAGCGACCACATACCCACATAGATATTTTATGTTCATTGATTTTTAATCCTTAAAGGCAAGTGTTTTCAGTAGGAAGCGATGAAACGGTTCCATCGAGCTTATGATTATATCTAAGGTAATTTTGTGTGCGCTCATAAGTGTTTGCGGTGTAAGCCTGGAGAGTCTTACTGTATTTTTTTGTTAATGAAAAATCCTGAAACGTCTTAACAACACAATTCAATGCTCTTGTGCCATTTTCTGCAGCTATGGTAATAGCATTACCGTCATCGATATCTACAGATACTTGCTCTTGCAAAGAAGCCGCCATTTGATTCAGCGCTTTAACTTGTACAGGTGTAAGGTTTTCATTTTTTATAAATAGGTCTATATCATCACGAATCCCGTTACTATCTGAGTCCACCCCATAAAGAGTGCTATCGCGGTCGAGTACTGGAATTTCATTTCGACGCTCAAGGACGGCGAACGCTTAACTAACATTCGCTATTTGTACTTGCTCTACAGTTATTGTCACGTTATCAACGGATGTAGATTGTCCATCATCAGTAGCAGATAGTTGAAAAACTATATCGGTTTGCTCTGTTACACGAGGGGCTACAAATGATATATCTAGATAATTAGGTTTTGATAGTGTCACTGCAGGCCCTGACACTTGAGTCCATAATGTGGACACAATAGAACCATCTTCATCGGTTGCGCTACCTGATAATGTTACAGTCTCTTCTTCAGTGATCGTAAACGAGTTACCAGCTTCCACATCCGGATATACGTTCGCCTTTGTATCATTCTCTGACCCACAACCTACTAGCAATAATGATGCTGTTGCCATGGCGGAAATCAGCATATTTTTTTTTAAATTCATGTTCACCTCAATTTGATTAGACAACCTAATCTTGCAGATACAAAATATCATGTTATTGTTTGAGCACAAGGAAATGAATCTCGAACAGTCATTTATTTCTAAATTGTGGGGAAAAATTAAACGAGGTATAGCGCTCTAAGACGGATGGTATTACGGGCCAATTTTGATGACGTTTACGACAAGCTATCAAAATAGTTTTTGGTTAACTAATCTGTTGGTCAAATTGATATAAGAAGTTACATTTTGGATCTGAAAACGATTAAGGCAGGGGATGCATACAGTGTATTCGCTAATGATAATGAACCACTGAACCGGAGGAGAAATGCTGTCGGTAAGTTGATGATTGAGCTTCAATCTTTGAGTGAATATGCTGAAGTCGGAGCAATCAGGACTGCGGCTATAAAATGTGAATTAGCATACAATAGAGCCAAGTCTTGCTATCAGTTTGACACACGGGTTAGTCAGGTGGCAATGTTGTTGTCGGCAGACAATAAAGATTAGAACTCGAATAATAAAGATCGAAACTAGGACATTAAAGTTTGAAACTCCCTTGCTAACATTGTTCTGTCTATGATTTAGAGTCGGAGATCACTCTGGTGGGTGTAATACGATATGTCCTTGCTTGGTGGCAAGATTATGCTGTTCCATTTTAGCCAGGAAAAATCCAGTGTCATTAATAAGGTCAACGAGTTTAGTGATGTGATCAGACTCTAAGAACAGTGATACAGGCGCCACCTGCTCGCCTGAATCGATAAATCCATTCTCTACATGCTCTTGCAGCATATAAATCATATTAGGCACTCTCTGTGTGTCGCTGGGACAGCTTAAAAAACGACTAGGAAATCCTAGGTCATTTTCTATGATGGAGAGTAAATTAAACAAACGCTGTGCATCGGTGGCATTCTTGTCGTAACGCAATGACAAATTACGCAACTCGATAAGCTTAGCTTCAAGATCACAACCCTCAGTCCTCCCTAATGCAAGCAGACTTCGGATCTCCTTCTTACTCGCCTGATAGCGCTTATCTTTTATCATTGGTTTGAGATAACGCACCAAGATCTCATTTCGTCTAACTTTCGATGTGAACCGACTTGTTTCAGCTGCTGTTAGATAGAGGTGTAGGAGGCTGTTATCGATCAAATCACAAAAAATATCCCTAATGTTCAATTTGTAGGTTTCTTAGTTTTAAAACAATGACAAATTTTATCATTATGGGTCTTTGGAGGCAATTTTCGCGCAATAGGCCAAAAGTCTCGAAGCTGCTTTATCTATTAGTGATACTTCAAATTAAGCGAGTTTAGTAGAAATCGTTAGAGTCAGTAACACATTTCTGCCCCATTATCGTTTAAAGTAAAAGCTTATTCATATCTTGTTCATATGCTTTTACCATACAAAAAGTTATCCGAATTCAATCCATCTAGAAATAAGTGTTTCACTGAGCAGTCTAATCTAGCATTGTCACTAACCTATTAATTATAAATTGAAGTGGTTAAGAAAAGACGGCATTCTGTGAGGATTAACTGCGGCTTGTTAGCCGACAAAGTTGAGTTAGTTGAATAAGGAAGTTTTGTGGATATATTAGGCATATTTTCAGATGCTTTAACTCAAGTGTGGTACATCATACCTTTACTATTCATCATATTGGTCTTTAGGACTCGTTGGTTTAAAGGTATGTTCGGCGAGTTTTTGGTAAATCAGATATTGTCACGGTTGCCAGAATCAGATTACACGTTGATAAAAAATGTAACATTGCCCACAGATGATGGTACAACTCAAATTGACCATGTTATTGTATCTAAGTTTGGTCTTTTCATCGTTGAAACTAAAAACATGAAAGGCTGGATTTTTGGTTCAAAAAATCAAAAGCAGTGGACACAGAAAATCTATCGTCACTCTTCAACATTCCAGAATCCTCTCCATCAAAATTATAAACACTTCAAAACCCTAGAATCATTGTTAGGCATAGATTCATCATATTTACACTCTGTAATTGTTTTTATTGGTGATAGTACGTTCAAAACGGATATGCCTGAAAATGTTACTTATGCACGAGGGTGCTTGAGCTACATAAAGCAGTTCGAACAGCCTGTATTCTCAGAGACAGAGTACACTCAAATTATTGAAGTCATCAATGACGTCAAACTAAAGAGAGGCGTTGTTACAGACCTTAGGCATCGACAGCATGTTACAGAGTTAGTCGCATCAAAAAACAGCGTAAAGCAGTGCTCACGCTGTGGTTCCTCAATGGTGATGCGTGAAACTAAGCGTGGTGAAAATAAAGGTAAACAGTTTTGGGGGTGTTCTACATTCCCAAAATGTAGAACTGTGGAAGAATTCAACTAAATAGTTATTTTAAGGTTTTATGAGCAAGCCGAACCTGACCAGACTTATTCCAGCCCCGAGCTTCTACATTAGACGTTTGAGATGTCTATATCCCGATACTCTAGTGCGAAACAGTTATCTTGTGAGATAAAAGCTTCTCGCAAAGTTATTTTGGGCTCATGACTTTTCTTTCTTGAATTTATAGTGTTAGCTATATTTGCTATTAGTTTTCTCTTATCCTTAGGGAAATCGCACCCTAACGTTATACTGCAAATCCTAGCGTTAATTTTAGTGCGGTCAGTATTCGGGTAATCAAAGTTCTCAAAGTAAATTTTTTCTTTAACGTTAGTGAATATTCTAACTTCATCTTCATAAGACCAATCATTGTTTTTAGTTAAAAGATACTGATTAAAAATATATAAATCTTTTTCTAAGTTTCTTTTAGATTCATTTATATAGCTCACTTTTTCTATGCCAACCCCGCAAGGGAATTCCCCGCCAAACCAATACTCGACCATGATGCCTTGGTGCTCTTGGGCGTAGTGAGACCACATCAACATAGAATTATTGTTATTCGATAGTGAGCAGATACGATAGTTGGTATCTATGAGGTAATTCAAATCAAGCTTACTTAATGTCGGTAGTTCAATAGGGTCATTTAACTGGCTTTTTGACGCCAAATAGAAATACTGGTTTGTAAGTGCATCAATACTATTGACATTAAAAGGGGAGTACTTAAAAAGTCGGCCTGATTTTGCTGTAAAGGTGTGCCATTTGAACTGGTTGATCAAGTCAGCATTGTACCAGTGTCGCAAATCTTTATATTCTTCTTCTGCTATTTCTACGTCGGGTAATCTTTCTGCACAGCTAATGTAATTACCAATGATAATGTGATTGTGGTCTTTTGATGAGCGCATCAGCTCTATCGCAAGCTTGTAGTATTCAAATGCATGACTAAGTTCTTTTTTGCGCTCATGACAGACTCCAATACAATTGTACGATGACATGGTTGGTTGGTTATCAGCATGAAACTTAGTGACATTTTCTATGACGAAATCAAATTCATTGCACTCTATGCCTAAGTTGTATAAACGTAGGAAATCGTCGCTACTCATATCTCCGTTAGATAATTTGACTTTCATCTCTTCTAGCTGTGTATCGTAGTATGCGTCATTCCACTTGGTTTTTAATGACGTTAGCTCGCTACTCAAATGCTTATAGATTTGGTGTTTGATTAGGTCGGGGGAGTCGAATGCCTTAGTCACTTCTTGATATATTCCCCAGCTATCAATCTTATCGTCAAAGTGTGTCTCTTTTTTGAATAGTCGTTCTAGCTCATCGATTTTATGCTTGCATCTAACGGCTTGATATAGAATTTTAGATTCATCACGTAAGGTGTCTGCCTTGTTATTAATAAACTCCAAAATTAGCTTGTTCACTGGTTGCTTTAGGTGTGACAACGCTAGCAAGTAATACAGGCGTCCGTTTATATCGTGTAGGTAATGCAAATCGTCTGCTGGAGCTTCTTCATGGTAAGTAACGACGTCTTGGTATTCTCCAGCCTGAAAGGCTTTTTGTATTAGCGCCTGCCTCAGAGGGTTAGCTTTTCCTTTCTCTGATTCCTTAACATAAGCTTGGTAAATTGCTTTGTTGTCATCACCCAAAAACTTATCCACCTGCCAGTAGCGAAGCTTGCTTAGCGCAAACTCTTTGCTGATTAAGCTGTGATTGAAATACGCCTCAATGATTTCAATGCTTACTGTCTCCATTGATTCTATTAGGGCTAAGCAATCTTGAACTTCATCAAGATAGAAAAGTGCAAAAACAAGCATATCTCCCCTGCAAGTAACTTTGCTGTCTTGAATTAAAGATTTGATAAACTGCCAGTCTTGAAGAGTAAAGTCTGAGAAGTGATTGCTACGGTAGAACAGGTTATCTATTGTGCGACCTAGTTTCTCAAATTCATTGTTTTCATAATCGATTTTTAAAGATGTGATGCATGAATTCGTATCATCATCCGTTATAAAAAGTCCCCAATGAGCGTGAGCGTTGTTTGGATTTAGTTTTATAGCATGCCGATAGAAGCATGCTGGAATGTGTTGTTCATTGAATGAGCTGTAAATCTTATTGGCGGTATCCCCAAGGTAGCAGTACACGGACGATTCATCTCTATGTCGTGAAATTACTTCAGCAATAACATTATCTAAGCATTCTTGCTTTAGATATTGGATAAAGTAATAAAAACCTAGATACCATTCATTCTCGTCGGACTGCCAGCAGCTATCTAGAAAAGTTAGCTTCGAAAATTCTTGGTCTTTAATCCAACTGATTATATTTTTATCATCAATGTTGCTCATGTCATCCATTCTTTTAATCGCTTGTTATTTTCAATATTATGAAGAACTAGCGGGATCCTGTCTTGCCTTTATTAAATTTTCAAAGCTACCTACACACTTTTGTCCATCCTCGTTTTGGTCGGTTCGCTTCTTGCATGTTTTTGCCCCAAAGTGTGCCACGGCTCGAAGATCAGCCCTTTGTTGCCTGATAATTTGAGATACAAAAAGTAATGGGTACCAAAAAGAAACACCTGACCATGAGGGGTTTCAAAAATCGTTACTGTGAATCAGACTTGCCTAGTCTGATTCACTGGCAGGATATGCTATTTAAGAGAACGATTTCTAGATCGAAAGCTTTTAAAATCTCTGTCATGTTTTTATTATTTTTCTCGTTTTGTAGCCGCTTTTAAGTCACATTAAAAACTTGTCATATTGATCTTGTTAATTAATAATACGGGCTGGTCGGCAGTTCACCTAGGCATCGCCGCTACGAAAAATCGTAGAGCTAAACCTGCTGAAAAGTTAAATATAAAGGTACTTTGTATATTGTGTGCCTATGTCGTAGGTCGGCGATCGTGACTCTGTTTGCATTGCAAATAGACAACTTAATTGTGGGCACCCATAAACGGGTATCACTATGACGAAACAAATTATCCCTTTTAGCTGTGAAGATATTTCGACGCTGGCTAAATATCTGCGTAATCAATTTAAAAATTGTGAAAGGTTTCCTTCACACCTTGAAATGCTCAATATTCTTGCCCAGTCGGCAGGACATGCCAATTTCCAACATTTGCGTGATGCTGCGTTAACGGCAAATAATGTGGCCACATTAAACAAACCCAAACAACTTGATATTATGATTCCGCGAAAGCTACAACCTTTCATGGACTCAAATTACATCCTTAGAGCGTGGCCAGCTAAACGCGCCCTTCAAGATCAAAGTTTATGGTTTTTTTGGTGCCGTTTTCAGTACCAACAATCCTACAGTGAACAGGACGTTAATAGCGTAATTAAGCGTTTTCTTGGATTTGCTGACTTCGCGCTTATTAGGCGAGAATTGTGTAACCATAAGCTGTTAAAGCGCACCGGCGATGGTCGGCATTATTGGCGAGCAGCAGCAACACCACCTGAAGAACTCATTTCACTTACCGGAATTTGGCAGGATTTGGCAGGTTACTGAAGCAACATTCTTCATTAAAAACCACCAATCCAGTTTTAACCAAAAATCAATGACGAGTTATAGATTAACGCTAAGGTATGTTAATGAAATTTCAAGTGATAAATGAGCAAGAACCAACAATTTTTAACGCGCTGATTGAAGGTGTTAGAGAACATATTCATGAGCAAATAGGAAATGAAGCAGCACAGCCGTTGATGCTGACCGCTAGAGATGAATGTGATCAACTTATTGGTGGCATATCAGGTAGAACCATATACAGAAATTTTTTAATTGATGTTGTATGGGTTGCTAAAAAGCATAGAGGTGCAGGCTTAGGACGTGAGTTGATGCTCATGGCTGAATTAGAAGCTAAAAACAGAGGATGCCTAATAGCACAATTGGACACCTTATCAATTCAAGCACCAATTTTTTATCAAAAAATAGGTTTTGAACTTGCAGGTGTCGTTCCTGAATTTTCTGGCAGTCCAGCAAGATATTTTCTAATGAAAAAATTTAATGTTTAGTTTCAGTGAATTACTCTCGAATAGACAGATTCACGCGTACCATGCTGGCATTTGCGCGAGCTTCGGGCTCGCGAGCTCTGGTCCATACTCGTGTCAGGCCGAACCGTTCTGGCACGTTTATGCCCCAAAATTAGTTTCTCGTACTACCACTCAACCACTTTTACAGCTTGTTTTGGAATACTTTTCCTAATGCGGCTAACCTGGCAGTAAAACTTGATTATGTTCAGTGGTTTCGGAAGTTATTACGGGGAAAAGCATTGAGTAAGGAACATTCCACAGGGTATTTCGGACAAGTACTACCGCCCGTTTAGGGTTAAGCTTGTTAATTTGTCCGATGTATTCTCTGTTGTCTTTGTTGCTAATGAATCCGACGGTGCAGCCGATAGAAAGCTCTGCTTTTGACATTCCCTTGATATTTAGTGAGACAACCTCGGTTTTAATATGGTTAAGATTAAGATGATAGAAAGGGAGCGACCAGCGCTTTTGAGTAGCATCTTCTTGAACGTCTAGGCGACTACGGCCAATCTTTAAAATTGAGCAAGGGATAGCGTGGTTTCTGTCGATGCAAAAATAATCCACTTTCATTCCGACTTGGATTTTCTGTTTTAGTTGCTTTGTTCGCTCAGGATCCTCAAGCATCTTTTGTATTGCTGACTGTAATCGGAAAAGCTCGAAGTCAGAGGCCGACTCAAGTTCTTCAAAAATCTGTTGGATTTGCATTTAACCATCCTTGCATAACGGGTGGAACCATATTAAATCATATCAAAGTAAGGGTACAGTCTGTGCCGAGTGTTTAATACGTGTTAGCTGAATACTCCGATTAGGCTTACTTTTCGTAATGCGTTTTTTACTTCAAACACCTCTTTGAACGGTGATTTGCGCCTCGCCTAAGGAGGTGTTGTCCTTAATCGCCAACGAGCCTTGCACCGTACGGATACGGTTGACACGACGCAGCCGGAGTGCCTGCGCCTGTTCAAAACGCGTACTAAAATGGCCGATCGTTTCACTAAACACTGCAACCTGCTTAAGTATGGTTGGAGTAATACTTAAGCAGGTTGTAGGCCATCAGATCACCTCAGCAACATCTTCATAAATCACATTTATAAGATCATCTGCCTGAGCAAAAATAAACTGTTTTAAAAACTGATCGATGCGAATATTGAGCTTAAAGGGTGGAATGCTTAGGCCATCTAATTTTTCAAAATAAACTTTGGCTTTTGCCTTATCAACGGTGTCTTTAAGCGCATCAAAGCGACCGAAATTGTTAAGATTATTCTCATTAACACTATCGGCCAATAAGCTTACAAGCAGACTTTTATCTAAACCTAGCGCATTAACAATGGCATTAATCTGGGCATTTTCAGCATTATCTTTGTAGTCGTTGATGTAGTCTCTAAAGCTATGACCTGCAATCAACTGTGCATCGCCACGTTGTAGGTCGTGTAAGAATAGTTTGGCGAATTTTTGCTCGCCTTGGGTTAATGATGAAAATGACTTATGCAGCTCGTTGAGAGTAAGCTCAATGCTGGCCTGATCATTATGCTGATTTAGCTCTTTCAAATATTTATCAAAGCGACTGTTCATATAGTCGGCATCGATCTTTCCAGTATCAATTTCCGTTAAATAGCCACTAATATCAAAAGGAACATCGCCGCCACCTGCACCGCCACCATCACCTTTTGATGCGAGCTCTTTATAACGCAGCGCAAGGCTCAGGTAGGTTTGTTCATCAAGGGCGAGAGTAACCTCATGCTCAGTGCCACTATCGTCTGCACAAGCGTCCGTTGTGAATGTATAAACCGACTGCTCCCAATGTAAACCTTGTACCTTCGCGGCTTCTAGATGCTGGTTAAATACTTTAAATAGTTCAGCAAACTTTGCGCACGCCTCAACATCTTCTGGCAGTTTTTCAAAAACTGCCATACCAGCACTAATGAACAACTCGGTAATATCACCGAATAGTTCATTCATTGCTTCTAAGTTACTTTCTAGCCTATCAACAAATAACCCTATGGGTCTGTCGCCAGAGTATAGTTTTACCGCATCGTTAATATGTTGCTCCATCGTATGCGGGTAACGATAGTAACGGATAACACCATGAGGTTTATCGGGGCCAAACAATCGATTGGTACGAGAGAAGGCTTGGATGATGTTTTGGTATTTAATTACCTTATCTAAATACAAGACATTCAGCCACTTGGAGTCAAAGCCGGTGAGCATTTGGTCTACAACAATCAATAAATCCAGCTGTTTTGTAGGATCGGTATGAATACGCTCATAAGGTTTTTTGTGAGCAAGGCGTGCGGCTAAATCTTTCTTAAATGCTGCATGACGGGCAAAATCAAAATCGTGGCCATAACGCGCATTATAGTCACGCATAATTTCATCCAGACCATCACCTTTAAACGTTGGCCCACGGTCGCCACTGCCGTCATTATCAATGTTGGGATCAAACAGTGCTGATACTTTTAAATCAGGCTTAGCAGCCTTTAACAGACGGTAATAATCTATGGCTTCAGCAATACTGTTAGTAGCCAAAATCGCATGAAATTTATTGCCTTGACTTAGCACATCCCATTTGAGCAGAATATCTTCTACCACTTTGGCTTGGTGAGTCTCACTTAGGTACTGACTTTTAGGTACGTAATCTTCAATACCTTTGTGGTATTTACCTGTAGCGTCTTTGTAGCCAGCCATAGGCACTTCATTCATAAAATAATTAAATTTTTTCTTTTTGGCGGGATTATCCATAGCTTCAGCTACCGACTCCGCTTTCGCTTGTTCAAGGGCAACTGCTTGTTTTAGGTCGCTGTCTCTAAAAGTAGGCACTTTATAGGGATCAAAGCCGAGTACGTTACCATCGCGAATACCATCGGCTATGCTGTAGCGGTGCAACTCGTTGCCGAATACGGTACTTGTGGTATTGCCGTTTTTTTCATTTTCTTCTTGGATCGGAGTGCCAGTAAAACCAAAAAACAAGGCGCGTGGAAAAGTACGTTTAATAATGATCAGCATGTCGCCAAACGTGGAGCGATGCGCCTCATCAATAATAAACACTAAACGTTTAGCACGAATTTTTTCAATATCTGCACTATTAGTTGATATAAGTGTTGCTGTGCCTTCATCCTGCTCTCCATTACTAGAGACGGCTTCAAAAATATTACTCATTTTTTGAATAGAGCTAACAATTAGAGTGTCGGCTGGAGAGGTGCTTTTTAATTTCGTTACCAATATATGGGTATTTTCGGTGGCTTGCACGTCTTCACCATCGCCCGCAAAATTACGGTATTCCGCCAGCGACTGGGTGCCCAACTCGATGCGATCCATCAAAAAAATGACTTTGTCGGCATCCTTTGACTGGGCAATGAGTTGTGCCGATTTAAAGCTGGTCATGGTTTTGCCTGAACCTGTGGTATGCCACACATAGCCGCCCAAGCGGTCTGGGTTATTAGTAGCGCTACCCAATTGTTGCCAGTTGGTTTTGGCTACCTTATCCGATATCGCATTGGCGGCATAATACTGATAACTGCGCATCACTTTCAGCACGCCATCGGTATCATCGGCGACGGTGTAAAAACCAATCAACTGGTGCGCCATGGGAATGGATAACAATGTCGAGGCAATGTCTTTCCAATGGTTCATGGGCTCGTTATTAAAATCGGCCCAATTGAATTGGTAGTCTGGGTTAAATTTGCCATCAAGACCTGGGTTAGCAAAGTATTTGGCCTCATTAGGCTCCATAGCGACAAACACTTGGATCAGTGAAAATAGGCCACTAAAAATACCTTCTTTGGAATACTTCTCAATTTGGTTAACTGCTTGGCTTACTGGCACGCCACAGCGCTTAAGCTCCACATGAATAACCGGCATGCCGTTAATCAGTAACAACACATCACCACGTCTGTCATTACGCAAGGGGCTGCCGCGTTCAAATTTGGGTTGTTGCACAATTTGGTAACGGCTTTGGCCTGCGGCAATTTCTTGGCGGTCATAGATCTTCAGGCTGACTTCTTTGCCAAAATGCAACTTATCGGCGGGGTTATCGCGCTTAATAGCCACGGTTTTACCGTTGATTAAACCATTGAGTTTAAGCGGTGTTTTTAGCTCTTTGATCTGCTCAATAATCTGCTGCATTTCCGTTGCCGTCAGTGGCACGTCGTTTAAACGGTCTTGCTGGCGATTGTTTTCAAATAATATGTTCGCCCAGTTTTGCAGTAAGTCCGCTTCGGTTTTGTTTTTAAGTATCTCGCTTTCCCAGCCCTTGTGGGTAAGCACTTCGATAAAGGCCTGTTCAAATTGTGCTTCGGTTTTAAACGTAGTCATGGTTGCGCTCCCTGCTAGATAAACATTTTGTTCAAGCAGGCCTGCTTGATGTTATTAAGTTTGGTGATTTGTTGTTGGTGCTGGTTGATTAGCGTGTCGAGTTTTTGGAAGTAGTTTCCGATGGCGGTTTGTTCTTCACTTTTTGGAAGTTTTATGGGAGTGTTCTTCCCACTATTAATAGTGTATGTCCCAACTGTTCCTGTTCCAGCTGAATGCTTAATATAAGTTTTAATTTGTTTTCCAACGAATGAATAAAACAAAAACAAACCATTTATTGCATTTTCGTTCTTAAACCAAATTATATTTCCATCTTTAAAATATACGGGATCTTCGTTAGTGATCAACATGGGCACACCTATTGTCCCAACACCTGTCACAAGCAAATCACCAACTTCAACTTTCCCAGAAAGTTGCGAGTATTGTTCATATTTTTCTCGTGCAATATACAAATAATCCGCAGGTTCTTCATTTTTGTATGAAGATACAATATCTCGTGCACGTAAAAACCTGACACCTGATGTAGTCCAATCTGATTGGAGTATTCGCTTAACCGAAGTTACAGTCATTTTATTCCCTAACAACTGCTCCTCCCAATCCCCACTAAACCCTTTAAAGCGGATTTCTGGGATGGTTTCACCTTGTTTTGGGAACATCTTTTCCAGCATGGCTTTTTTGATGTTGCTAAGCTTGTCATGCTTTTGTTGGTGTTGGTTGATTAAGCTGTCGAGCTTTTGGAAGGTGTTGCCGATTTTATCACTCTCACAGATATTCTTAGGAATAAAAAAGCAAGAGGATGATACAAGCCCCCAATCAGAACGAGGCATTTTCGAGCCAGCGGAAAGGTTTGAAATAAATTCGAATTTATTGGTTTGAATTAAAGAAAACAAGAACGTACTGGCAACAATATCGGCACGTAAAACCCAAAAATCACCTACTGCTATGCCTTCAAAATCAGCTAAAAACCAGTTTTTAAGATATGGTCGCAACTTACCAAATACAACATCATCAATTTCAAATTTTAAGCCGGCTTTAAAGGTTTTCTTCTGATAAATATCCTTATTAAATAGCCCTTTCCCTGCAACTATATCTTCATATTCAACACAAGGTAGGCATGTACTTTTATGCTGCGTTGATACTCTGGTAGCAATACCTGAAAACTCACTCTCTTCCCACTCCCCACTAAATCCTTTAAACCGAATCTCAGGCACTTTCTTTTCAATACTCATCTTATGCGCCCTTCAATAAGTTGGTGAGCTCATTCAAGCCTTGCATATCAAACTCATTACCCACAAGTTCGCCCATCATCTCGGCCAACTCTTCCTCGGTGGTTTTTATCTCATTCGCGACTTGCGAATAAGTTACCGCGTATTTATCGGCAAGGGCTTGTACTTTGTTGGTCAACTTAGAAATCACAGCGTTTGGCATGGCGGCGAGCTCTTGGCTTAATGGCGCTATCCATTTTAAGTGCAGCAATTCATTGACTTGATCAATGGTTAAAGCTTCGATAGTGGTTTTCGTTTTTAAGTGCAGGGCGATTTGGGCTTCTTTGACTGCTTTTTTCAGGGCTTTTTCTTCATCAATGAGTTTACTCGCCGCAATGATTTTGGCTTTGTAACTTTCTTCTGGCTCAGGGCTGTCCTGCTCAAATTTAACTTTGCTGTCTTTTTGCTCTTTCAAGAAGGCTTTAGCCGCTTTGGCCACTTCGCTATTTACAAAAGCGTCTTTGCTTTCTTTGATAGTGTCTTGCTCTTTGTCTTCTTCGCTTAACGATTCGAGTATTTCCTCAAGCGTGCTGGCGATTTCAGCCAAACGATTTTCTTGTTTATCCAATGCGGTTAAATCATCACTTAGGTGCGTTTGTTGTACTAAATCAAACGGCAATACATGGCCTTTGTAGCCGTCTTGTACTTCGGTGTCTTTACCGTCTTTTTTCTTGATAACAATATTGGGGTCAACTTGTTTCGTGGCGACAAAGCCTTCGGTTTGCATCATTTCTAAATCAGCATTGATCACTTGCCATTGGTTGTTTAAATATTGGTAGGCTTGGTATTTGTCGATTAAGGCAATGGGTGCTAAGCGTGTGAAAAGCTCGGTGCTTAATTCAGGCTCTTGTTGGTTACGGTTAACGGCTTGCCAGCCTTGAATAAGCGTAGTGTGTAAGTAGTTATCAAAGCTGCTGTTGCCACTAACACCATGACTGCCGCCATCAAACGCTTGGTTATAGGTGCTGATAAACTCGACAACTTGTGGGTGCTGGGTAATAGTGGCGTTGACCGAGTCTTTAGTAATGGCTAACTGGCTGTAGGCGGCAGACTTAGCCACAAACAGCGCATTATGCAACTGCGGGAATGATTGCCAATATTGGTGTAACTGTGCGATTTCGCTATTGGGTATTCCACCTAGCATAGTGGCGTGTAAATCCCAGCTTGGTGCGGCCGGTGACGAGTCTACATAACGCGGTATGTTTAAGTTGTAGCCATTGTCGCGCAGGGTTTGCTTACTCACCACTTGCGAGAATTTTTCGATGCTTTCGCGGTTGATTACGGCATCCACAATACGCTTGATGTCACTGGCTTGCAGTTTGTTGTTTTTGCCTTCTTTTAAAAAGTGCTTAGAGGCATCCACAATTAATACATCGGTATTTTGTCGTTTCTGTTTAAGTACGATAATCACGGTAGGTATACCGGTACCAAAAAAGATGTTGGCCGGTAAGCCGATAATGGCATCAATGTGGTTTTGCTCAATCAGTTGTTTGCGAATTTCACCTTCTTCACCGCCACGGAACAACACCCCATGAGGCAATACAATAGTCATAATGCCATCGGGCTTTAGGTGGTAAAGGTCGTGCAGCAAAAAGGCAAAATCGGCTTTGGTTTTAGGCGCGAGGCCAAAACGGGAATAGCGCGGGTCGCTGTCTTTAAAGCTTGGGTCCCACTGTTGCGAATAAGGTGGGTTAGAGACCACCGCATCCACATATAAAGCGTGGTAAGAGCCTTGCGGGTCGTTTTCATCAAAGTAGGGCCAATCGTCTTCTAGAGTGTCACCGTTACGGGTTTTGATGTTGCTGGCTTTAATCCCGCGCATGATAAGGTTCATACGGGTCAAGTTATAGGTATTGGCTTTTAACTCTTGGGCATAATAGGTAATGCTGTCTTTGCTTTTGGCGTATTTTTCGACCGCTTCACCAATATTAATCAGTAACGAACCCGAGCCCGACGTTGGGTCGTAAATCTCGATGGTGTCTTTATGTTTTAATTCGTGGGCGATGATGTGCGACATCAGTACCGAGACTTCATGGGGCGTATAGAACTCACCAGCTTTTTTACCGGCATTGGCGGCAAATTTTTCAATCAGGTATTCATAGATGTAACCCAGTACGTCATAGCCTTGCTTACCGTTCATTGGGATACTTTTGATTAAATGCAGTAGGTCACTAATGGCTTTTGTGCGCTTACCCGCGCTTTCTCCGAGTTTGCTAAGGCCCGTTTCGAGTGTGGTGAAAATACCTTCAAACAATTTTTTGTAAGTAGGAGAAATCAAACGGCTAAAGGCTGATAGCGCATCGCGCACGTTAGACTCGTCAAACTCGAATGTAGGATCAACCCAAGTTGCAAACATATTATCGTAAGCGATGAAATAGCCTAGATTGTCTTGAATGTACTTGACCGTGTCCGCGTCTTCTTCGTTTAGGGCTTTGATATCCTCTGGCGTCATGCCCTCTTTGGTGACAAACTGAACTAATTGGTCGCTCAGGTACTTGTAAAAAATAAAGCCGAGGATGTAGTCTTTGTATTCGTTAGCTTCGATTTTTGAACGCATCTGGTTGGCGGATTCCCAGATTTTTGCTGCCAGTTGTTGTTTATTCATGTTTACTCTAAATAGTCAGAATGAGTGAGGTTGCAATATGTTTAAAGGACATAAAGCACGTGTCAAAATTGGGAGGTTGCGAGTTAAACACCATTGGTTTAACAAAATCATCAAAGCGTTGCCTGAAGAGTGGGTTGCTTTCTAACTCCTGTAAGCCAAGGCGTAACTCATTGGCAGGGTCCATGACGAATTCGGCATGTTGGTTGCCAAAGCGAAGAATATCTTCTTCTAATATGGCGTGAAAAAGGGGCGCGAGTAATTCATTATCAAGGGCCTGTGCTGCATGAATACAGTGTACGTCGTAAATATGCCTAACTAAGGTGACGTCATCGTTTCGCGCTGCATCACGCTTAACAGACATTGTGCGGCGTAACATGGAAAGCACTTTCTCTACCAAGGTAGTATTTACTGATACGCAGATGAATCCGTTCACTTCTTGTGGCAGCTTATAAAGTTCTGCTACTAACGATTGAATGCCCCGTGTTTCCAGCGCAAGAAGTGGAATTGTCTCCATTAGTTCTAACTTGATGATTGGGCGCAGACAAGGAGCCTGGCTAAATTGTTGCGGATATTTAAGCTCATATTCCACATAGCGATATTCATCCTGAACTAATCTAGCTTCGATAGAAAATGTGCTCGATGCAATAATCGCTGTTTCAATTTGTACTGCTAACGCTTTACGGTACTGTTTTTTCCTGCCGCGACTAAGGTGTTGAAATTGCGGCGTGGGGATCAGCTTTATGTCCACGTCTTCAGACATTCGAAGTATTTTTACATTGGACTTAGCCAGTGCTGTACCGCCAGAAAACACCATTTGATGAGTTTCAAACGTTAGCTTTTCAAGCTCAGAAAGTAGAGCAACCACCCAATAATCTTTTTCAATTATGGCGGGGTTCCCGAGCGCTAATGCATCGGAAACCTCTAAGAACTGTTGTTTCAGTTTTTTCATAGTCGACTTGTTGGCGTTAATAGTCTGTTACCAACAACCAATTTGCGATTGAACTGCTTTTGATCCCATGAGTAATGAACTGATGAGGGAATTTGGGTGTTTTTACCGGAAAGGCTTTGTAAGGACAGATTATCTATTTCAAAATCGATATCTTTCATTTTTAATATTTCACGCATAAGTGCATCGCTACCACCTGGACAGGTCGGCATTAAACGTCCTGTCAGGCTGTTTACTCGCGCTTTCGTGTATAAGCCATAGCCAAGCTTCATTATCTCGCCTCTATCCATTAACTGATTAAGCGATCGGCCAATTTGGTCATAGCTAGCAATGCCGTCAAAATCTTTTCGTTCGAAAACGTAGCGTCTAGAACGCTTTATCTTTTGAAAGATACAGTCAACAGCGGCCATTTAAACCTCCTTACTCTACAATAGGGAGAGTATAGCTTAATGTGAGAATAATAGGAATAAATACGACATCTTAACAATATTAAATGCGGCGCCGGTATTTGCTTAAGCTTATGATTAATAGTCTATAATACTTATTATATTTATATCCACCTATAAGTTACTGCGACTCTCACCTAGTTTGGAATACAACAGCTAACATCTATAAAAAAATTGTTGCTACCCAAGCCCGCTCAACTTGGCCGCTTTAGCAATGGTCGAACGATTACATTTAAGCAGGCTTTGCACGTGTGACGAGCTTGTCCCTTAATCGAACCGCTTGTTTTTCCTTAATTGATGAACAAGCAAACGTCCAAGGCATTTACCTAAGGTTTGGGCCTTTTCGATGCATTGTGTTTGTCCATCCCATTTATTAAATAACAATCTCACTTTCTGAGGATATTCATTACTAATGGTAATGCTAAAATCGAATTTTAGAGCCTAAGCACTAAATGATTTATGTCCAGGTACGGCTTAGAGTGAACGCTCTAAATCGTTATTGCCCCATTTCGTGCCAGAAGTGCTCTATGATGTGAACTCTGGCACTGACAAGTAGAGACCATATTTTAGAAATGCTATAAGGTGATAAAACCATGCAAGGAAGTGCGAAGATTAGCAAGCTATGGTGGGAACATTTAGCCCCTAAAGCACTCGTTAAGCGTCATAAAGAAGTAGAAAGATTGCTTAATCGATTCATTCAGTCTGACTACGGCAATTTTTGGTTTAATGCAGCAAAAATGCCTGAGGGTGTAATTAGGTGTAAGCGGGATCAATATATTCCTGTTTTAAAACTGATCTTTGTAGGGGATGCCCCTGGTGTTATTGCTAAGTTTGAATATTTACAGAAAGGGCACCGTACCGTTTCGACACAAAATGAATTTGAATCTGGCAAAGTGCTTGAAGATGATGAACTTGTCATGGTGCCTTTAATCAGCGTTGATTTAGTAACAGATACACTGCTTATAGAAGCGGCTCGGAAGGGGATATCGTCGATAGATGAAAGCAAAATTATTCGGCCAAGTTTATTGTTTACAATTCCTGCACACTACTTGTTATCACCTCAACATTTCCCTTTAACATCATACGTGTTGTACCAACATATCTTCGGGCGCGGTAATTCATATCCGAACGACGGATACTTTTATGTTGGTGTTACAACACGGAGTTGGCAGAAGCGTTGGGCCGAACATCAAAGAGCTATCAAAAATGGGAGTCCCTTGCTATTCCATCGTAAATTTCGGGAAGAGAGTCAGAATGGCGGTATTTCTTATGTGAATCATAAGGTGATGGCCATAACAGATAACATCGATGCATTGTATGAAGCAGAGGAGTTTCTGGTTGAAGGTCACTGGCAGGATGAACGCCGTCTCAATATGATCCCTGGGGGTAAATCGGGGCTACGATACCTACGAGAGAACGGGCTAATTGCTAAATCGGTTGTGCCAATACCGGATCAGCGAGATCCAATTCTGAGTAAATGGTTTAAAGAGCATCCTCGTAAAGGTTTACCAGCGCCATGGGTTGCTGAGAAATGGCGAGATAATGATTGGGCGATCGCACAGATCTGCGGCAGAGACGGTCGATTGTCGGCGGAGCAGGTTCGCGCAATCCGTCAACTAGCCAATGAATATACGGCAGAGGAAATTTATAGTCGCATTGGTGCAAAGGATGTTAGGCAAGTCCTGCGAGTTTTAGACGGACAAACTTACACAAGAGTCGTGTAATATCAATCAATGGAAGGCATGACAGTAACAATCCTTTGCACCATTCCTTGTTTGATTCTTTAGTGAACTCAACTTTATTACACCACTTTTGGCATAGATTTGTTAATGTATACCAAAAGTTTAAAAGGATACTTTAGATGGATCTAGACAAGGCATTTATGCTTAAAGCATTGGAGGTATCTCGGGCTGCTCTGCCTGAGTGCCAACCAA
>NZ_JACJER010000048.1:0-32448 GCF_014164185.1 Shewanella sp. SG44-6
CTTTAATTGGCTGTGTTATATGGCTTCAGTGATATCGATTTCATTACGTATCAGACATAAAAAAACGGCTTAGTTAATAAGCCGTTTTTTATTGATTTCGTAAAAATTATTTCAAGATAACTTTAGCAAATTTTCGCTTACCAACCTGGAATACCGCTTCAAGACCAGCATTAAAACTGATGCGACTGTCTTCCACTTTTTCGCCATCCATTTTAACCGCACCTTGCTTGATCATCCGCATACCATCAGATGTAGAGCCAACAAGACCGGCATCTTTGAGTAAGTTAGCAATCGCTAAGCCTTCACCGGCTTCTAAAATGACTTCTTCGATGTCATCTGGAATGGCACCTTTTTGAAAGCGATCGATAAACGCTTGATGTGCAGTTTCTGCTTGGGCTTCATCATGGAAACGAGCAATAATTTCTTTGGCTAATAAAATCTTGATATCGCGAGGATTAGTGCCATTTTCAACGTCTAGTTTAAACTGGGCTAATTCAGTTAATGGACGGAATGACAATAATTCAAGATAACGCCACATCAAATCATCTGAAATCGACATGATTTTACCAAACATTTCATTTGCAGGCTCACTCACACCTATGTAGTTGTGGGCCGATTTAGACATTTTTTTAACGCCGTCTAAACCTTCAAGCAATGGCATCATGATAACAGTTTGCGGCTTTTGGCCTTCTGACTTTTGCAGTTCGCGACCCATAAGCAGGTTAAACTTTTGATCAGTTCCACCTAATTCAACATCGGCTTGCAATGCAACTGAATCGTAACCTTGCAATAAAGGATACATAAATTCATGAATCGCAATAGATTGACCTGATGCATAGCGCTTTTTAAAGTCGTCACGCTCCATCATACGAGCAACCGTTTGCTGTGAAGCTAAACGGATCATACCCGCGGCACCTAATGGCTCTAACCAGCTAGAGTTGAATTCGATACGCGTTTTTGCTGGGTCTAAAATTTTATAAACCTGTTCTTTGTAGGTTTCTGCGTTAGCAAGCACTTGCTCACGGGTCAATGGCGGACGAGTACTGTTTTTACCGCTAGGGTCGCCGACCATACCGGTAAAGTCACCAATCAAGAAAATCACTTCGTGACCTAACTCTTGAAAAGTACGCATTTTGTTCAAAATAACCGTATGACCTAAGTGAATATCTGGAGCGGTAGGGTCTGCGCCTAACTTGATGCGTAATGGACGCCCTTCTTTCAGTTTCTCAAGCAAATCCGCTTCAAGTAATATCTCATCGGTACCGCGCTTAATCTCTGCCAATACTTGATCTAAATTCGCCATCTCTACTGCAACTCCCAGGGCTTGCACAAAAAATAAAGAGCTCTATGTTACTTGTTAGCCACAGCAAATGAAAGAGTGTACACTTAGCAGATAACAACGAGATAGAGAAATTGGTAACAGAGTCAATGGCAAAGCTTCTTACTTTATTCACATTGCTGCCAAAAGCACATCAAATCACATTATCTTTATTAGTGATTTTAACGACATTTATTCTGATGTTCCCATCGGAAGACGCTCAAGCATCTAAACAAACCCAATTGATGAGCCAATCAACTGAGCAACCAGACATAGAAATCAACAAGCGTTATGCCATTCCACTTGCCTTTCGCACGCCTACAGCACCAAATAGTAATGATAATATTGATGCCGAAAAGTCTGATGAACTCCTATCAAAAGATGACAGCGACAATAGCGACAATACCAACAGCGGTGAAACGGCAGATGACGAAGCCTTTGCTCAACACCTTTCGATGTTGCAAACCAGCAGTTCTGATATTGACGGTATGATCAATGATATCGACCAGCAAGTGGCTAATCAAAAAGCCAAGTTAAAGCAAGAGGTCGCTAACGATGATAATAGCGTTGAATACTATGAAGTTGTTAAAGGCGATACATTGGGCGGCTTATTTAGCCGTGCTGGACTCAGCGCTAAAGACGTCTACGACATTACCCAATTACCGTTAGCCAAAAAGAATTTGCTCAAGATTATGCCCGGCGAAGAAATTGCCATTAGTAAAAATGCCCAAGGTGAATTACAAGAATTAACCTATCGAATGGACAAAGTGTCGACATTAGTGATCAGTCATCACAATGAGCAATATAAAGAAACCGTCAACACCAAAGAAATCGAAAATCGTACCTCATTTATTACCGCCAATATTAAAAGTAACTTTTGGAATGCTGCGGCGGATGCCGGTTTATCGGGTAATCACATTATGGAATTGGCCAATATCTTTGGCTGGGACGTCGATTTCGCGCTTGATATCCGTAAAGGCGATCATTTTTCATTATTGTTTGAACAAGAATACGCCGATGGCCAATTTTTACGTAATGGCAATATTCTCGCCGCGGAGTTTTTTAACCAAGGGGAGCGTTACACCGCCGTACGGTATACCGACGGAGAATATTATTCAGAAGATGGCAGTAGTATGCGCAAAGCATTTTTACGCTCGCCAGTAGACTTTAAATATGTCAGTTCTAACTTTAATCCTCGTCGTTTACACCCAGTAACGGGGCAAATTAAAGCCCACCGCGGCGTAGACTATGTGGCCGCCATTGGTACACCGATTAAAGCCGCGGGTAAAGGTAAAGTGGTTGAGGCCGGTTATAACCAGTTTAATGGCAACTATGTATTCATTAAGCACAACGAAACCTACACCACTAAGTATTTGCATTTAACTAAGCGTAAAGTAAACCGTGGTGAAACGGTTAAACAAGGCCAAATAATCGGTACCTTAGGTAAAACAGGCCGAGTCACCGGTGCTCACTTACATTATGAATTCATTGTAAATGGCGTTCATCGCAATCCACGAACCATCGACTTACCTAAATCAATGCCGATTGATCGTAAAGAGAAAAATAAATTTACGGCACTCAGTAAACAATTGATGGCTCAGCTAAAATCAAATCAACAACAGCAATTGGCAAGTAATTAATAGCCTAATATTGCCATTCACAGAGAGTTACCTCATGTCTAAGCCAGAATACTTTATCGGTCTAATGTCAGGCACAAGCATGGATGGTGTTGATGCGGTGTTGGTTGATTTTTCAACTGATCATCCTATTTTAGTTGCCAGCCATACCGAAGCAATACCAGCACATTTATTAAGTGGTTTACAACGTTTATGCCAGCCAGCAACAGATGAAATAAACCGCCTCGGTCGACTCGATCGCAGCGTTGGTAAACTGTTTGCACAAGCGGTTAATCACTTATTGGCTAAAACAACTGTCACTGCCGATGAGGTTATAGCCATAGGATCACACGGACAAACTGTGCGTCATATGCCTAATTTAGAAATGGGTTTTACATTGCAAATTGGCGATCCTAATACCATTGCTATTGAAACTAATATCGATGTCATTGCTGACTTTAGACGTAAAGATATTGCCCTTGGCGGCCAAGGGGCACCGTTAGTTCCAGCATTTCACCAGCAAGTATTTGCTCGCCAAGGTCACTCTAGAGTGATTTTAAACATAGGTGGAATTGCCAACGTAACCTATTTACCTGGTAATAGTGAGCAAGTATTAGGCTTCGATACCGGTCCGGGTAACAACCTAATCGATGCCTTTATTCAACAAAACTTGAACCTTCCTTTTGATGAGGATGGTGCTTGGGCAGACTCCGGAACCAGTAATCCTGTCTTACTCAAACAGCTATTATCGCACTCTTACTTTTCGTTAGCTTACCCAAAAAGTACTGGTAGAGAGCTATTTAATCAAGCATGGCTTGAGCAACAAATCGCTGACTATAGTCATTTAGATCAAGAAGATATTCAATCTACCCTACTTGATCTTACCTGCCACAGTATTGCCAACGACATAAATAAACTGGCACCGACAGGTGAATTATTTGTCTGTGGTGGCGGAGCATTAAATAAAGCCTTAATGCAACGACTAGCCATCTTGGTTCCCCATTATAAAGTCGCTACCACCAGCGCGTTAGGTGTGGATGCAAAATGGGTTGAAGGCATTGCCTTTGCCTGGTTAGCCATGCGTTATCACCATGATTTACCCGCTAACTTACCCGCTGTTACGGGCGCGTCACGCGCTGCTGTGCTAGGTGGGCGTTTCAAGGCGAGATAAACACACCAAAATGCGTGGTTTACTTTTGCAATTGTGGCCTCAATGTTATGATGCCCACAAATTTGCTTAATTGTTTAAAATTGAGCAAAGCCAAAACTTAAGATGAGAGTCAATATGAGCAATAAAACCAAAACTGTATCTGAACTAATGAATCTAACTCCAGAAGGTCGTTATGATTATATGGTTGATCAGATTAAAGCTGAAAAAATTATTTGGACACTTCAAGATCAAGATGGTTGTGTCATGCTGACCACTGAAGATGAAGACTGTATTCCAATGTGGCCATCTGAAGAGACTGCCGCACTATGGGCTGTTGATGAATGGAAAGACTGCGAGCCATTAGCGATTCCACTTGACGAGTTTCAAGAACGTTGGGTAAGCGGTATGGAAGATGATGACTTATTTATCGCGGTTTTCCCCGTTCAAGAAGACTTAGGTGTTGTGGTTCCTCCTTTTGAAATGAATGAACGAATTTTGCCAAAGAAACAACAAAAGCATTAATTTGATGACCGATACCAACTCTGAAACCAACCACGCAGACCAGGCTCACAGCGTTGCAAAGCCACATTTACCAAAACGGCTAATTGGCTTGATGATCGTTTACACCTTGTCGGCCATCAGCGGGCTATATGCTGCCAACTCCTTGTCTGAGTTAAGTGCAATGTTATGCATATTAACCTTAATGATGGTGCTCGCAATAATCGGCCGCCAAAAAGCAGGCTTATATCTTCTGCGGGTGTATTGTGTACTGCAACTTTTGTTATACAGCGTACTGCCAATCATTATGTATGACCCCGACAATTTAGTTGCCGGTCCAACCACGTTTGATTTTGGTTTGTTTCAAACCGTTGTTGCTGATTGGGTTATCTACTCTGTGCTTATTGCGCTGGGGATCATTCAAGTGTGGATTAGCTTTAATGCAAAAGTGAAGGCGTGGTTTAAACCGCGGATGAATTTTAATATTATGAGCAGTTAGTTTTGGGTGTATCGGTACAATATAGACATCAAAAAAGCCGTCGAAAGACGGCTTTTTGTTAGCTATTCGATTACATGTCCCCAGACAGGTTAATCACTGTAATAACGCGCATTACACCGAGAAACTCGCTCCGCAGCCACATGTTGTGGTCGCATTAGGATTTTTAACAAAAAAACGTGAACCTTCAAGACCCGATGTATAATCGACTTCACCACCAACAAGGTACTGAAGACTCATTGGATCAACAACCAATTGCACACCTTGTTTCTCAATGGTGAAATCACCTTCGTTGACTTTCTCATCGAATGTAAAGCCATACTGAAAACCAGAGCAACCACCACCTGTTACATACACACGCAGTTTTAATTCAGGATTCTGTTCTTCTTCTAACAGACCTTTTACTTTTATCGCCGCCGCATCGGTAAATTGGATCGGCATTGATGTATCAACTTGTTCAGTCATTACTACCTCTTACTTCGGTTTCTGAGGAGAATTATCCTTTACCTGACTATTTTGTTCAAGTATTACCCGCAGTTCTTTTTCACCCATCAACAGCTCTGGTACATTATAGACTTGCTCAATCTCGCCACCTTTGACACCACGACGAGCAGCCACCTTCACTTTGACCATGATTCGTTGAAGATTAAATCCCACTGGAAGTTCAAAATTGTTATCTATAATTTGAAAATAATTAAATTCAAAATCCAGTTTTTTATTGATTAATTTGCTCAAAGACAGCTCAGCTGGCTGATCATTTTGTGTACCTAGCAACAATACCGTCGAACTCGTCTTCACTTTAACTTGGTGTTTTTGCAACTGAGTGAGAATTAATCGCAATTGATATTGACCAGCCGCCACACCCTGGGCTAATTCCACCCCATGAATAGACACGCCTTCAACACCAGAATCAGTCACCATTATACTGCGATAAAACGCTAATTCTTTCTCTAACGCTTTTTGATCTGATAATTGTTGGCTAAACATATCTTGCATTTCTTTATTGGCATTTTCAGCAATGCTTAATGCTAAATTACGACTGGCAAGCACTTGCGCCTGTTCCTCCAGTTGTTGTAACAATTTACGCTTGCCACTGGCACTATTCGGCGTAGCCTCTGGTGCAAATGAAAGCCATAAATTAAAACTTATTGCTCCCAATAAAAAACACACTAACATTAAACCAATCAAGTATATGCTTGATGTCCTATTTTTACGTTCTAAAACTTGCAGTCTATCTAACCAACGGTGATAATTTAACATTAAGTTACAACCTTTTAATAAAATACAGTATGCTTGGCGAAGCATATTTTTCTTGGGTTTATTTTTGTGCCCTAGTTAACGTTTTGTGCAAATCATACCCGTATTACACAAGGTTATAATGCTAATATTTAGCGAGCCCAATAACCCTTTTTAGCCTATTAACTGTGTTAAATCAGATATGCAGCCAGCATGTATTAAGCGGTTAGTCCTATTGATGGAGAGTAATAACATGACACTAGCGCGTTATCAAACGATCAATAAACAGCTGCACAAAACACCCTTAACATATCAACAGGCCTTAGAGTCAAACCGTGCGATTTAAGATAAATAAAGCCGCTATTATTCACGCCAAAAGAACGACGCGCAAATATCTACGTAACGAATTTAGAGATAAGTTATCTCAGGCTAAAATTAGTGTGCAACTTGGTGCACTGGCGCTGCTGTTTGCCATCATAGCTTCTGTGGTGATTATCTTATTCCGTTTAAGCCTAGTGTGGGCAGATCAATACCTGCATTCAGATAGCTTAACCTTAAGCTCAACCTTAACTAATTGGCGATCTTACTTACCGATTATCGGCGCATTACTCATTTGGCTACTGTCTTTATTGGGCTCAAAACGCTATCGGCGCATGGGGATTGCCTATGTACTTCACCGGTTCAAATTACATTACGGTAAGGTACCGCTTCAATCTGCTGCTGGACAGTTTTTTCAAGCATTAATCGCCTTAATGGCTAATTTTTCTGTCGGTAAAGAAGGCCCTGCAATTCACTTAGGTGCAGTAAGTGCCAGTGTTATGGCCGAGAAGTTTTCATTACCAGACAATAGCGTGCGCATTATGTGTGCCAGTGGTATTGCTGCCGGCATTGCTGCAACCTTCAATGCACCGCTTGCTGCGGTATTATTTGTATTTGAAGTGATTGTGCGCGAATACAAAATCCATTATTTCTTCCCAATCATGCTTTCAGCCATTTGCGGCGCGGTATCCAGTCAATTAGTGTTTGGTAATATTCATGAATATGAATTGATTAATGTCATTCATATTCCATTGGATCAATATCCTATTTTGCTGATTGGCGGCCTTGCTTTAGGCTGTGTCGCTGCGTTGTTTAACTATTCACTGCTAAAAGTAACCGCGACAGGTCAGCAATGGCCGTTAATTTATCGACTGCTTATTGCGGGTGTGATTACTTCGTTTGTGGCGCTGTTGCTGCCACAAGCTCTAGGTTCTGGTGATCTGGCAATTAAAGAAGCCATTAGTGAGCATCCTAGTTTACTGTTTTTAATTGCACTGTTGTTGGCAAAAATCTTGGCCACCATCGCCGCTATTGGCTTTGGTGTCCCCGGCGGATTAATTGGCCCACTCTATGGTATTGGCGCATTAGTTGGGGCTATCTTAGCCTTAGTCAGCAGTTTACTGTTTCCATCCATCGCACCTTATGTGGGTTTATATACTGTCATTGGCATGACAGCAATGATGGGGGTTTGTCTGAGTGCCCCTCTAGCTGCATTAGTTGCGCTGCTTGAATTAACCAACGATGCGTCGATTATCTTACCGGCGATGTTTGTCACCATTCCAGCATTTTTAGTGGCATACCAGGGATTTAATACTCATTCTATCCTACTTAAACAACTGGATATTATGGGCTTAGGCTATAAGGTTGCCCCACTGAATCAAGGGTTACAAAAGAAAGGCGTTAGAGTACTGATGGATAAACGCTTCGTGATTGTTAACGATGATGACGAACTACTGCTTGAAGTACTTAAACGCGCTGCTGGCCGCCCAGTATTAGTTAGAAATGCTGAAGGCGAAATTGAAATGTTGCGACTTGAAATGCAATCCTTTGAAGATTCAACCACCCTATCGCGTCATCTCATGCCCGGACTACCTGACAGCGCCACCTTAAATGAAGCTTATGAAGCACTGCTCCCAAAACGATCTGGCGAAGTGTATATCTATCGTGATAACACGCAAAAAGTTGTTGGGGTGATCAGTTGGGCGAATTTATTGCAAGAAATTCGCTCAGGGCAAATTTAATCCAACCTCTTTGAGCTCATTAGTCCTCAATAGTGTGACAAAGTGCGGCTTAATCCTCACTTGTCGCTCCATATGAGGTGCTTGAGCAAATTACAGCTTCAGATGTTATCTCAGTGGTTCTAAGGCTAATTCGCTGCGGCACGAGCAAATAAATGAGTCTTTCAAACACGATTAAGTTAACGGCCAAAATCATGTCAATGTTCTTGATAACAGCAAGTGAATCTCTGTGTTAAGCACGGTTATTATATTTATCTGGCGGTTATTTTCTGCTACAATTTTGCCTCAGCCACCCTAGACATAATCTCTATAACACCCTATATAATAATACGGTAAAATAGCATGCTGTTCTGGTGAATATTTTGCCCCTAAACTTTGGAAATTAGGCTGATGACGCAGTTCGAAGGTTCACATATCCTTTCAGTAAGCCAGTTAGATCTGGATTCAATTAACACTATTTTCAACGTCGCGAATAAAATGACACCTTATGCTTTGCGTGAAAAACGCACCAAAGTATTAGAAGGTGCCATTTTAGGCAATCTGTTTTTTGAACCCAGCACCCGAACTCGTGTCAGCTTTGGCTGTGCCTTCAATTTACTTGGCGGACATGTTCGAGAAACCACAGGAATGGCATCATCGTCATTATCCAAAGGCGAATCACTTTACGATACGGCTAGAGTACTCTCTACTTATTCGGATGTAATTGCCATGCGTCATCCAGACGCATACTCAGTTAAAGAATTTGCCGAAGGCAGTCGCGTACCTGTAATTAACGGTGGCGACGGACCGAATGAACACCCTACTCAAGCCTTACTCGATTTATTTACCATCAAGAAAGAGTTAAGCCACTCAGGTATGGGCATAGACGGTATGCATATCGCCATGGTAGGTGATTTAAAATATGGTCGTACTGTGCATTCACTATCACGCTTACTGTGCATGCATAAAGATATTAAATTCACCTTGATATCGCCAACTGAACTATCAATGCCTGACTATGTGATCGCCGACATTGAAAATGCTGGCCATAAGATCACAATAACCGAGCAACTTGAAGGCAATTTGCATCATGCAGATATTTTATATCTGACACGCATTCAAGAAGAGCGCTTCCCATCACAGGAAGAAGCCAATAAGTACCGAGGTAAGTTTCGCTTAAATCACAATATTTATACGCAACACTGCAAGTCAAATACCGTGATTATGCATCCATTGCCTCGTGATTCACGCGCGCAAGCAAATGAACTCGACAATGATTTAAACAGCCACCCAAGTTTGGCTATTTTTAGACAAGCCGATAACGGCTTACTTATACGTATGGCACTTTTTGCATTAACACTTGGGGTTGAAGACCAACTCGAAAAGTATGAGTGCCCAGTAAACTGGTATTCACGTAAAGCCGATAGATAATTGGCACACAATATTAAGGATTAGACATGACCCGTTCCGAGGTTTTATTTGAACAGGCTAAAAAGACCATCCCTGGTGGCGTTAACTCACCTGTACGAGCTTTTAATGGTGTAGGTGGTTCACCTTTGTTCATTGAAAAAGCTGATGGTGCTTATATTTTTGATGCCGATGGTAAAAAGTATATCGACTATGTTGGTTCATGGGGACCGATGATTTTAGGTCATAACCACCCTAAAATTCGCCAAGCAGTGTTAGATGCCGTTGAAAATGGTTTGTCGTTTGGTGCACCAACGGAACTTGAAGTTAAAATGGCTGAAAAAGTCATATCAATGGTGCCATCAATAGAACAAGTTAGAATGGTCAGTTCAGGTACTGAAGCCACCATGAGTGCGATTCGTTTAGCACGTGGTTTTACTAACCGTGACAATATCTTAAAATTTGAAGGTTGCTACCATGGCCATGCTGACTGCTTATTAGTTAAAGCAGGTTCTGGCGCGTTAACCCTAGGGCAACCAAGCTCACCTGGTATTCCAGAAGATTTTGCTAAGCACACATTAACAGCAACTTATAACGATCTTGATTCTGTGCGCGCTATCTTCGAACAAAATCCAACCAGTATCGCCTGTATCATCCTTGAGCCGGTTGCGGGCAACATGAACTGTATTCCACCTGTCGAAGGCTTTTTACAAGGCTTACGCGCCATGTGTGATGAGTTTGGTGCACTATTAATCATTGATGAAGTAATGACAGGTTTCCGCGTTTCTATGAGTGGCGCACAAGGTCACTACAAGGTAACACCTGACTTAACCACACTTGGCAAAGTCATTGGCGGCGGTATGCCTGTAGGCGCATTTGGTGGCCGTAAAGATATCATGCAGTTTATTGCACCAACTGGCCCTGTCTATCAAGCCGGTACCTTATCTGGTAACCCAATTGCGATGTCTGCTGGTTTAGCCCAAATGGATGCATTGTGTGAACCCGGTTTATACGAAGCACTTGCAGATAAAACGAAACGCGTTGCAGAAGGTTTTAAAGCCGCTGCAGACAAACACGGTATTCCATTAAATATTACTTATGTGGGTGGTATGTTTGGTTTCTTCTTTACTGAAGATAACACGCCAATGACCTCGTTTGCCCAAGTCACAAAATGCAACATGGAACACTTCCGTCATTTCTATCATGCCATGTTAGATGAAGGTATTTATTTAGCGCCAAGTGCTTATGAAGCGGGCTTCATGTCAATGGCTCACGGCGATGCTGAAATTGAATATACTCTGGCCGCTGTTGATCGTATTTTTGCTGCAATGAAATAAATCAACAGACAGCTTACGCTAAACTGTCTTTTGGCAACAATAAAGAGGATAAATAACCACGTTATTTATCCTCTTTTCATTTGTGTTAACAAACTCCAATTTCTTTTCACTGTATTGCTTTTTTATACGCTACTTTGGTCGATTATTAGCAAAATAACTGTGATCTCAGTTGCGAAATCCCTCGTTGTGTGATGTGATCGCCCCGCCAAACGGAAAGCTTAATTAAACCTTAACGCTAGGGCCAAATTAGGTTAGCAAAAATTCATGGTAATGATGTTGATTACCTACAACACAAAGTTGGAATTGCAGTCATGCTACATACTTTTCTTATCTCACTTGCGGTACTTGCATTGCTCAGTATCGTGTTCGAAGAAGTTACCCATATAAATAAAGCAAAAACCACCCTATTCCTTGGCTGTATAGCTTGGATTACCTTGTTCATAGCTTCTGGTAGCCCAGAAAAAAGTAAAATCGTGGGCGAAAACCTCAACGAAAACTTATTAGAAATTGCTACATTATGGTTGTTTTTAATGTCGACCATGACTTTTGTAGCCTATCTTAATGCTAAAGGCATGATCCAAGTATTGGTTCAAAAAATATTTCCGCAGCAAGTCTCTGTGCGAATGTTGATGATGCAAGTCGGGTTATTCTCATTAGTACTGTCGACTTTTTGTGACAACGTCACTGCCACTCTGGTGTCATTAGGTTTACTAACAACCTTTAATTTAGATAAGCAAATGCGCCGCCGTATGGCCGTGTTAATTATCTTTGCGGTAAACTCTGGTGGGGTGGCATTAATCACGGGTGATGTGACTACCTTGATGATTTTCCTCGCCGGTAAAGTGCATATCTCAGAATTGTTAATCTTGTTTATTCCAGCAGGAATTAGCGTCATGGTCCTAGCAGTATTGTTTTCACTTAAAGCCGAAGGACATGTAAGCACTACGCCTATCGAGCAAAATTACAATACGGTTGATATTGTCATCGGAGTCATTTTCTTTACTACCATAGTATTAACCATGGTACTTAACGTGCTGTTTGGTATTCCGCCGGTATTGACCTTTTTATTCGGCTTATCGGTGATGTTCTTAGTGGGCCGCACCAATAAAAGTAAAAGTGAAGAAGTTCAAGTATTAGAATATATCCGTCAGGTTGAATTCGATACTCTATTGTTCTTCTTAGGTATCTTGTTACTCGTTGGCATGCTTAAAGAAATTGGCACCTTACATTTATTAACCGAAGTGTACGGCATGTATAACCCTAGTATTTCTAACTTTTTCACTGGCGTGGGTTCTGCCCTGTTAGATAACGTGCCATTAACTGCAGCGTTATTAAAAGCCGATCCGGTTCTCACAACAGCACAATGGTTAGGACTGACTTACTCTGTTGGTGTCGGTGGATCGTTATTAATCATAGGTTCTGCATCAGGCATCATTGCCATGAGTAAAGTGGAAGAGCTCACATTTGTCAGCTACTTAAAATACGTACCAGCATTACTATTATGTTATTGCATCGGTTATGGATTAACCTTGTTTTTAGCCAATAACATTCATGGTTAATATGGCGAGTTAATTAAACCAATAACACTAAGGCGCAATAAGCGCCTTAGTGTTATTTATCGATTGAGACTAACAAATGACATAACGAAGTTGCGATAGGTTTGTTAAGGTAAGTATGGTAAACCGAGATTGAAATACTTGTGCTAAAGCAGCATCTAAATAGCTGGTACTCTAAATTGTTCACCGTTAATTTCTAACACTATATCCCTAGGCCTTATCTCAACAATGGTAAGCTTATTCTGAATCATATCGCCCTGCTGTAATTCAACACCATCGACATTTAGCCAACGATTGTTTGGTTCAGATGAATATACATGGGCATTAATATTAAACTCAGGCACTTGTAGCTGTACGCTAGCAGGTAAATCACCATATTTAGGAATTTGTAGATTGGTAGGTCGAGGAATAGGATCGAGCTTTTCCTGCGTCACTTGCTGATTAGCAGACTGCTCATATTCAACATCTTTTAGCGCGGTTTGAAATGCGGCTAACAAGTTATTGCGCTCATCAATTGAGGGCTCTTTTACCGAAGCAAAATCGACCTCTTCAGCCGCAGCATTAACTTGCAGCCTTAATGATTCTAGTTCAGCTTGCCCACGTCGATTAGCATTGGCGCCTAATATAATCGGTTCGGCATTATCGGTCAGATTAGAAGACCCACTGCGTCCCGACACTTGATGGGGTTGATCGTCAGTTTGTTGAGCCATTGCCTGAGCATCGTCATTACGACCCCAATCCTGATTACGCGCCTCAACATCTGATGCCGATTGATAACCTGACTCCATAGGTTCAGCAGCAGTGTTCTCAACATTACGCTGCAAAGTACCCAAGGATTGATAACTATTTTGAGCAAGAGGTTGCGCAATCGGCAAAGCCACTTTACCGGCTAATCGCACTCCATCATGGCCTTGATCTATGGCACTCTGATTGCCGCGTGGCAGCTCACGAGATCCATTAGCAGCTACCGCATCAGCAGATAGGGTTGATTGGGCTACAGCCACGGTATCAGCCACGGCTAACTGTGCATTGTAACGCTCAACGGGTAAGGCAACAGTTTGCACACCAGGCACTGCAGGATGTAGCAACAAACTCATGCTCCAAGCCGCACCAACACCAAACGCAATAGATAACGCAAGCAGAGTGAATTTTCGGGTGTTGGCTGATATTTTCGGCGGCGGAGAATAATTGGCTCTGGGCGTTAAAATAACATCAACAATATTTTCTTGTTGCTGCTTTTTACGGTTAACAGCATCTAATAGAATTGACATTAACTGCGCTCCGAAGATGCACTCAAACGCGGGCCTTGCTGGCTTAAATATAAGTTCAGTTGTACTAAGGTTTGATTGCCAGCAATACCATCAGGCTTTAGGCCATGCTGACGCTGAAATTGCATTAATTGCTGTTCTAATTCACCATCGAATTGCGTCAGTAAGCGTGCTCGGCGTTTATTGACTAACGCTAAGCTATTTTCTAACCACTGTACTTGCGCCAAACTCGAAGACTGACCGATTTCACGGGGTAATATACCGTCTGGTTGCCATAGAATTTCGAAGGTACCGCTAAAATGACGATCAAACCAATCTTTGTTGACCCAGAATTGTTGCTCGCCCAATTGCAATAAAATTTGCTCCACTTGGCGCTCTACAATCACCCCATAAAACACATTTGCCTGAGCATCTTGCAAATACACCACAGCAGGATAATTTAACCGCATAATACTGTACCAATTACCTTGTTGCTGGTAACAGGCTAAATCTTGTTGCTGCGCAGCCTGGCAGGCAGATAAACCAATGATAGGCTGTTTATTCCATAAACCAAATAACCCGGCAAAAGCATTATCAATGCTACTGCTTTGTAACATAGCTTGACGCAAAATCTGTTGCTGCGCGTTAACAACTGGCGGGCTGGTTTGTAGTTGCGATGTCGATGCTGTAATAGATTGATTTGTGGCACTAGGAATAGTGGCTAACGCTGGAGGATTAACAGACTGCTGCGTTTGATTGCTAGCTAATGCTGTATTGGAGTTAAGGCTATCGTCATTAGCCGAGCGATTAAACAGATAAAACGACAAACCAAATGCCAATACCAGCGCGGTTGCTGCAACAAATGGCCAACGCTTGTCGCTAGGAGCATCAATATCACCTAACACTTCAACGGCGGCTTGATTAACCATCTTGTGATCAATCGGCACCTTAGCTTGACCATAACCAGCCATTAGCGCTCGTTCACATAATAAGTTAGTCAAGCGTGGAATACCGCCAGAGTGCTTATGTAACGCGGCTATCGCTTTACGGGTAAATAAAGGCTCGTGCCGACCCGCTACTTGTAAACGGTGCAGAACATATAAGCCAATTTCATCTTTATTCAATGGTAATAGATGGTAACGAGCGGTGATCCGCTGTGCTAACTGGCGAAGATCTTGGCGTTTTAACAGTTGCTGTAACTCTGGTTGGCCAATCAAAATGACCTGCAACAGTTTTTTGGTATTGGTTTCAAGGTTAGTCAGCAAACGCAACTGCTCTAACACCTCAGAACGCAAATGCTGCGCCTCATCAATAATCAGTACGGTATTACGGGCATTTTTATGATTAGTGAGTAAGTAAGTACTGATGAGATCGGTCAGCTGTTTTAAGGTCGGATTTTCGCCATACTTAATTTCCAACTCATCACACAATGTCGCCAAAAGCTCTAACTCGGTAAGTGATGGATTAAGAATAAATGCCGTATCTGTATTTTCCGGTATTTGTTGTAATAAACAACGCGAAACGGTAGTTTTCCCGGTACCAACTTCCCCCGTCAACAATACAAATCCACCAGTTTCACCTAACCCGTAAGTTAAGTGTGCCAGCGCTTCGCGATGACGATCGCTCAAGAACATATAATGAGGGTTAGGCGCAATAGAGAATGGATTATCGTTTAATCCATAGAAGGCTTTATACATTCGACCAAAAATCCTTATTTGAAACTGACGGCTCACGTTAATGCTTGTGCAACAGCTTGTCAAAAGTTAGCCGTAAAAATCTAACTCTGATAAGATTTAAGCAACTTATTATTACACGTTGTGGTACGCCATGAAGATTTATTTAGTCGGCGGGGCCGTGCGCGATACACTTCTTAAACAAACTGTTGTCGACAAAGACTATGTGGTCGTTGGCAGCAGTATTGACGAAATGTTGGCTCAAGGCTATCAGCAAGTCGGAAAGGACTTTCCGGTTTTCTTACACCCAAAAACTCAACAAGAATATGCACTGGCGAGAACAGAGCGTAAAACAGGTAAGGGTTACCAAGGGTTCAGCTGCGATGCTAATAAAGATGTCACTCTTGCTGATGACTTACTGCGCCGCGATTTAACCATTAATGCCATTGCACAAGATAGCGAAGGTAAACTCTATGATCCCTACCATGGCATTGATGATATCCACGCCAAAGTACTGCGCCATGTATCCGACGCCTTTATTGAAGATCCCTTGCGCGTATTGCGAGTGGCCCGATTTGCGGCTCGATTTCATTACTTAGGTTTTACCATTGCAGCTGAAACCTTACAGTTGATGACCGATATCGCCAATAGTGGAGAGTTAGAGCACCTCACGCCAGAACGCGTATGGCAGGAATGCGATAAAGCATTAGGCAGCCAAAGTCCGCAAATATTTTTCGCAGTTTTAAAGCAATGCCAAGCATTAACCGTGTTATTTCCAGAAATTGATGCGTTATTTGGCGTCCCCCAACCAGCAAAGTGGCACCCAGAAATAGACACTGGCGTCCATACGCTGATGGTTCTGGAGCAAACCAGCCTACTAAGCAGTAATAAAGCGGTCCGCTTTGCAGCATTAGTACATGATGTGGGCAAGGGGTTAACCCCAAAACAAGAGTGGCCGAAACATCATGGTCACGGCCAAAAAGGCTTAAGCATCATTAAAGCACTTTGCCAACGAATACGCGTGCCTAATGAATACCGTGATTTAGCCTTATTGGTCAGCGATCAACATCAGAATATTCATAATGCTTTTGAACTGAGGGCTGAAACCATCGTTAAACTGTTTGATAAAGGTGATTTCTGGCGTAAACCGCAACGGTTAACAGAGCTTTTATTATGTTGTCATGGCGACATAAGAGGACGAACTGGATTTGAACAAGCAAGCTATCCGCAAGCTGAATTTTTACAACATTGCTATGAGTTGGCCAGCAACGTAGATGTGCAATCAATTATTAGCGCGGGTTACCAAGGATCGCAAATTAAAAGCCAACTTCAACTAACGCGCTCAGAAACAGTTAATAGTTATATAAAACAAAGAATTGAACAATAATAGTTACATCAGTAATCGCCTATTTAGGTTTTTATGTAAAAAAGCGGAAAAATGCAATTTTTAGCGGAGAATAAGCAATAAATCACTAAGATTTATATAAAATCGATAAATAATGATGCTTTTTGCCCAGCCAGCTTGCAATTTTCTTTTATTTCGCTATTTTAATTAAACAATGTTAAGTTTGCCTATAGCAAATTAAAAAATCTGTGACATAATTACGCCGTTGCAAAGGCACATGCCGTTGCACTATTTAACAACCTATATATTAAGGGATTTACCCATGAACAAGAAAGTACTGATGATTGCTGGTGTTGCGATGACTGCTTTATTAGGTGGTTGTGCTAACACTACTGCTTTAGAAGAAAGCGTAGCAAACCTAGGTAACAAAGTTGATCAACTATCAGCAGAAGTTGGTTCTTTAAAGTCTGAGCAAAGCAAGCTATCTGCCGATGTTAAAGGTGCTAAAGCTGCTTCTATGGACGCACAAGCCGAAGCTAAACGTGCTAATGACCGTTTAGACAACATGGCTTCTTCTTACAAAAAGTAAGAACTGCTATTAAAAATTAGCTTATTTAATAGGTTGATTATTAGGGCTTGATTGTTGATTCCACTACTTTGTAGTATTTCAACATCAAGCCTTAATTATTTGTGCTTATTTAAAATGAGGTATCAAGCCGTATCAAGCGGTATCAAGCGGTATCAAGCGAAAAATCTAAACACCTACGTCTTCTCGACAGCAAATTTTTTACGATTAAATCTATATCGCCTTCAACCATTTAGCCTTTGAAAGCCATCTCTTCAAAACCATCGCATTAACACTTATAGCGCCTAACCACTAAGCGCCCTAGCCCTTTAACGCTCTCAGCACATGGTTGTCATTATCGCTTATCAGCCTTCTCGCTCGTTACCTTTTCGACCATTTATAAACGTTTTTTTAGGACTAAAATTTGCCAATTAAACTCTAAATCGGCAATCGCCGTCGATTTCACTTGATGCTTTAGCTGATCATTTGCACGCCATCCAAAGACCGACATATCAAGTAATGTTAATGCCTGCTCACCAGTAACAGATTGAACGAATACGACTTGTTGCTGCGATTCAATTTCAACATCGTTGGGTAAATTGAGTTGAAGCGGCTTCTCAACTAAGTCGGGATAAACTTGTTGTTTTATCTGCCATAAATGGCGAACACCCGGCTGTAAAAGCACAATACGTCCATCATCTTTTAAAATTCGAATGCACTCTTTACCTTTTAGAGGTGAATCAAGTACTGTGACAATGTCGATTGATTGCGCGTCAAAGGGTAATTTTTTTAATGCTAACAATAATAAATTAGCTGGTGTTTCAGCTTTAGCAGCTGCGAAAATAGCATTTTCAGCATCGGTAATTCCCCAATGCTCACATGACACATTTGCTTCAGCTACAGCTGGAACAAGCTGACGTAAATAGAAGCCATCAGCACACTGGTAATCGATATGCTGTAATTGGGTTTCGCCACGTGAGGTACACAAATCCAACAACACGGTTTGGAGTTGCTTAATTAGCGGTGCAAACAAACCTGACTCTAATAAAAAATGTCGTCCGCGCATTTGCTGGCGAGACTCCACTTGTGGCTTAGACTTAGCCTTAGTGTTGCTCAGTAGTGGCCAATAGCCATTAGGATGCTTATCAAAATGATGTTTATTGTCGCAATAAAATCCCGATGAAGCTTGATGTTGCTTGAGTGGAGCAGAACACACTGGACATAATAAAGATAACGTCATAATTACACTGATAGTTAATTAAAAGAGCATAAAACAAAACGGGTTGATACCAACCCGTTTTGCAAACAAAGGTCGCTTAAAGGCTTATCCTAAAGATAGAGTAATCCAAGCAATACCGCACCAAGAACCAGTCGGTATAATACAAACGGTGTCATACCTATTTTGCTAATAAACTTTAAAAAGAAATGAATACATAAATAGGCCGCAACAAAGGATACAACAATACCTAAACCAAGCGCTTGGTAATCGATAGGTGCTGGGCTGGTCACTAAGTCTTTGGTCACCAATAACGCTGCACCAAAACTTACCGGCACAGACATCAGAAATGAAAATCGTGCAGCAGCTTCACGGGTCAGCCCTAACATCAGTGCGGCTGTCATGGTAGCGCCTGAACGTGAGGTCCCAGGGATTAATGCCATCGCTTGAGCTAAACCAATAAGCAACGCTTTTTTCCAGCCCATTTGAAATTCGTTTAACTGCGCTTTCGACATTCTATCGGCCAACCACAGCAACAGACCAAACACGATTGTTGTGATAGCGATGACTAAGGTATTTCTAAAATGGGTTTCTATAAAATCTTTGGCGGTAAAGCCAACAATAACCGCAGGTATCGTGGCTAAAATAATCCACCAAGCGAGTTTACTTTCTTGCGTTTGTTGCTTAGCGACTAAACTGATAAACCAAGCTTTAGCCAGTGCCACTATCTCATGACGGAAATAAATCACTACCGCAAATAAAGAGCCAGTATTTACCGCAACATCAAATGATAATCCTTGATCAGCCCAACCTAAAATTTGCGACGGTAAAATTAAATGTGCCGAGCTAGAAATCGGCAAAAACTCAGTCAGCCCTTGGATTAATGCCAGCAAAATAACTTGTAACGTGTCCATATCTTTCCTTTGTAAGAAATTAACTTATTGATGAATAATTAATATTTAACGGGTAATAATTCGGCTGGGAACTCGAAGGTAATAGGCCATAACTGCTGGCGTTGCTTGTCATAGTCTTGCCAAAGCGCACCATAGGTCTGTAGCGTCACCGGATGGGGTAACTCAGGGGCAATTTCAGCTAAAGGCCATAAAACAAAGGCATTAAACAAAATTTCGCCACGGGGAAGTTCTACCGGAATGTTACAAATCACATCGTCATAGAGCAGCAAATCAATATCAAGGCTTCTAGGGCTAAATTTTTTCTCACCTCTGATACGGCCGTTGTCTTGCTCAATTTTCTTAAACGTTGCCACAACCTGTGCAATCGATAATTCAGTATCAGCAGCGGCAACCATGTTTAAAAAATTAGTGCCTTTGAAGCCAACCGATTCACTCTCATATACGCGTGATAATTGTAATGGGCCAAAATATTGCTGTAAATCAACCAAACCGGCTTTAAGATGTTGCTCAGGAGAAATATTGGTGCCTAAGCTAATGTAAATACGTGCCATTGACTGACCTAATGCTAAACGAAAAAATAAAATAACACTTAAATGTTACCGCGTTCAATCTCAACACCAACAGAAACCGCATGAGGTATTGCCCCGGGCTTCATCACGACCACTTTAACCCAAGGCACATTGAACTCTTGTTGCAAACAATGGGCAATCATTTCAGCGACAGTTTCAATCAACTCAATCGGATTTTCAGTGATCAGTGCGGTTAAACGATTCGATACGGTTTCATAACACAAAGCATTTTCGTAACTATCACTAGCAGCGGCAAGACGATTGTCCCATGCCATATCTAAATCGATAAGTAATGTTTGATGGATCTTTTTTTCCCACTCATAGATACCAATTATGGTCTCTATCGCTAGCTGACGGATGAGTACTTTATCCATATAATTCCTACCTTAATCGACATAAAAACTTTCAAGAACATCCTAATCAAACTTAATTATCGATTATATGCTTAATAATCCACATTTAAGCTTTTTCCTAATCAGTTAAAGCAGTAGGATAGGCGCTATTGTGCAATTAATATCAACGAAATGGTTAATGTTAACGCAAAGGTGGCTTCAGAGGATACTGAAAATCACTTGCCCAACAAATCAATGCGCGATGATACCCTAAGAAGAGTAAGGAAACCAATTTGAACGCCGTTACTGTCACCGTGTTGATGATCATTGCCGCCTACCTAGCGGGTTCGATCTCAAGTGCCATACTGGTTTGTAAAATAAGAGGTTTACCCGATCCAAGAACCAGCGGTTCCGGCAATCCAGGGGCCACTAATGTGCTTCGCATCGGTGGAGTCAGTTCGGCAGTATTAGTATTATTTTTTGATATGCTCAAAGGCGCTGCGCCCTCTTACCTTGGCTATAAAATGGGACTTGATGCGGCATCATTAGGCTTCATTGCTGTCAGCGCCTGCTTAGGGCATATATTGCCAATCTTTTTTGGTTTTAAAGGCGGTAAAGGTGTCGCGACCGCTTTTGGTGCAATGGCTCCCATTGGTGGAGATTTAGCCCTTTGCCTAATCCTGACTTGGATTGTATTTGTGCTGTTAACGCGCTATTCATCTGTGGCTGCTATGGCAACGGCCACCTTAGCGCCTTTTTACACTTGGTGGTTAGATGAACGCTTCATCCTTCCTGTCGCTATGCTATCAACGCTAATTTTAATTCGTCACAAAGACAATATTGGCCGTTTACGTCACGGTGAAGAAAGCAAAGTCTCACGAAAAAAATCCATTAAAAAACCCGACACTAAATAGTATCAGGTTTTCATTAATAGCAATCGTAGAATCACTTACTAAACTAAGCTACCAATCGCATAAACTCATCGATTAATCGACTGCAGGTAAGCTATCCAAAGGCCACCTTGGTTGGCCTTTAACCGCGAGTCCTTCAGTGTGTCCAGCACGTAAGCGCTGTAATCCAGCATAAGCAATCATGGCACCATTATCAGTACAAAACTCTCCGCGAGGATAATATACCTGCCCACCTAGATTAGTCATCATTTCGGCTAATGATTCACGTAAACGAGTGTTAGCACTCACACCGCCAGCGATCACTAATCGCTTATAACCTGTCTGCTTTAAAGCTCGTTTACATTTAATAGCTAAAGTATCAACAACGGCTTCTTCAAAAGCTCGGGCAATATTGGCACGAGTCTGCGGATCGTTAGGCTCTTTAGCAATCGTGTTTGCGGTAAATGTTTTTAAGCCTGAAAAACTAAAATCTAACCCAGGTCTATCGGTCATTGGGCGCGGAAACTTATAGCCTACTGATAAGCCTTTTTGAGCTAACTTGGCTAAGCGAGGGCCGCCAGGATAATCTAATCCCATTAACTTGGCTGTTTTATCAAAAGCTTCACCGGCCGCATCATCTACAGACTCGCCTAACACTTGATAACGACCAATGCCTTCAACTTGTACCAACATTGAATGACCACCAGAGACTAGCAAGGCTATGAAAGGAAATGCTGGCGCATCATCTTCTAACATAGGCGCCAGTAAATGCCCTTCCATGTGATGTACGCCAACAGCAGGTTTGTTCCAAGCATAAGCTAACGATCGCCCTACACAGGCTCCGACAAGTAAAGCACCAATTAGGCCAGGACCTTTAGTGTACGCTACGCCGTCGATATCATTTAAGCTCGAATTAGCTTGCGCTAAGGCCTGTTTGATTAAAGGCACTATTTTACGAACATGATCACGAGAGGCAAGCTCAGGCACAACACCACCATAGTCGGCGTGCAATTTAACTTGGCTATACAGCACATGTGACATTAAGCCTAATTTATCATCATAGACTGCTATCCCTGTTTCATCGCAGGATGTCTCAATACCAATAACGCGCATAATCTCTCGTCTTCATTAAAATAAGGCCGCCAATTCTACCCGTCTCTGCGTCAATACTCCAATATTTCAGGATTAAATAACACAAGCGATGAATAAGAGTTTCGGTTAACAAATCCAAGTTATAAGCTTGTTTTATACAAACCTAATGCTCAATTTAACCATTAGGTGACGATAATTTCGCTAATAATGATGCGCTTTATTTAACGCAGACCATACTGCTCTGAGACTAAGGCAGATGCGGCGCAGTTATCCAAGATGACCGCATTTTGATTCACTATCAAAAAATAGCACGATGAGCCGCTCCCTAAAGAGAAAATCAAGTCAGGGGGTTTACAAATGGTCACCGCTCGGTGTAAAATTCCGCACCATTTTAAATAGCCTTTGGTTTGAGTTAAATCACTAAAAAAGTTTAGTCGATTTAGTCATCCAGCATAACTACACCTAAGGGGTGATGGCGTATGCCAATTATTAAAGTACGTGAAAACGAACCATTCGACGTAGCTCTTCGTCGTTTCAAGCGCTCTTGTGAAAAAGCAGGTATTCTAGCTGACGTGCGTGCTCGTGAATTTTACGAGAAGCCAACTACTGCCCGTAAGCGTGCAAAAGCAGCTGCAGTTAAGCGTCTAGCTAAGAAGCTTTCTCGCGAAAACGCACGTCGCGTACGTTTATATTAATCTCATTATGAACTTAACCGAACAGCTAAAAGACCAAATGAAAGATGCTATGCGCGCTAAAGAAAAAGTGCGCCTAGGAACAATTCGTATGGCTCTTTCTGCCATCAAACAGATTGAAGTGGATACCCGCGAAACACTGACTGATGAACAGACAATAGCTGTATTAACCAAGATGGTTAAACAACGCCGCGATTCGATTGCTCAATATGAAGCAGCGAATCGTCCGGAGTTGGCAGAGGCAGAAGCAGAAGAAATTCGAGTAATCGAAAACTTCTTGCCTACGCCGCTAACCGAAGATGAAGTTGCAGCGATTATCGATGCAACAATTATTGAGGTTGGTGCTGGAACCATGGCGGATATGGGTAAAGTAATGGGAGCATTAAAATCTAAAGTTCAAGGCCGTGCAGATATGAGTGCCATTGGTACAATGATCCGCGCTAAATTGAAGTAATCAATTTTTAATGTTGAATAAGCCGTGCACTTGCACGGCTTGTTTGTTTAAATCAGTTGATAAAGTAAATTCGAGAACAACAGCAATCAATGGCGATACCTCGTGATTTTATCAATGAGCTAATAGCTCGAGTAGACATAGTCGATCTAATCGATCGTAAAGTGCCGTTGAAAAAAGCCGGTAAGAACCATTCGGCTTGTTGTCCTTTTCATAGCGAAAAATCACCCTCTTTTACCGTCAGTAGAGACAAACAGTTTTACCACTGTTTTGGCTGCGGTGCCCATGGCAATGCTATTGATTTTGTCATGGAATATGATCGCCTAGAATTTGTTGATGCCATTGAAGAAATTGCCGGTCAGCTTGGTCTTGCAGTACCACGAGAGCAAGGCACAGGAAAAAGACCTGATCAAGGATTAAGTCGAGATTTATACGAACTGATGGAAGAAGCCAACCTCTTCTATCAAAGCCAGTTGAGGCAGCACACAGACAAACAGAAAGTTATCGACTATCTTGAGTTTCGCGGATTATCGACTGAAGTTGTTGAGCAGTTCGGCATTGGGTTTGCTCCCGACGGTTGGGATGGTTTACTGGGGCGTTACAGGCAAAATGTGCCCGCCCAAGATAAATTACTGACAGCAGGCATGTTAATTGCCAATGATAGCGGTAAACGCTATGACCGTTTTCGCGACAGATTAATGTTCCCAATACGCGATCGTCGTGGTCGTGTGGTTGGATTTGGTGGAAGAGTTTTGGGTGACGGTACCCCAAAGTACTTGAATTCTCCAGAAACGCCCATATTTCATAAGGGTAATGAACTTTATGGTTTATATGAGCTAAAACAAAAGCACCGTGACCCTCAGCATGTATTAATTGTTGAAGGATATATGGATGTTGTCGCCCTCGCCCAGTTTGGGGTTGATTATGCCGTCGCATCCTTAGGTACCTCGACTACTGCTGAACAATTTCAGCTTTTAGTGCGTAGTGCAAAGCAAGTGATTTGTTGTTATGACGGTGATCGCGCCGGCCGAGAAGCCGCTTGGCGCGCACTAGAAACAGCACTACCACTGTTAAAACCAGGTGACCAAGTCAAGTTTATGTTTCTGCCGCAAGGTGAAGACCCAGACACTATGGTACGCAAAATTGGCAAAGAGGCCTTTGAAGCCTTAATGCAACAAGCCATGTTACTGCCCGAGTTTTTATTTGACACATTGAGTGCTAACCACGGGACAGACAAAGGGGCATTAGCCAAGCAAGCCATTGCGCTAATTGAAAAGGTACAAGATACCGTCCTACAGAATTTATTGTTAGAAAATTTAGCCCATAAGTTAGGCATGAACAGTGCCGATGATTTAAAGAAAAAATTAGGTTTTACGGTAAAAAAAGTAAAACCATTAAATGCTAAAGGCTTACAAGGTCGCGGCACGCCATTAAGATTGGCCATTGCCCTCCTAGTCCAAACCCCCAGCTTAGGCTTTGGTTTGGCAAAGCAGCCAGCACTAAATCGATTACAAATGACCGGCATAGAATTGCTCAATCATTTGTTAGATATAACTCGAGAGCAAACGTTAAACAGCGCACAACTACTTGAAATGCATAGAGAGCATGACCAAAAAAGCACTCTAATTAAGCTAGCCCAATGGGATCATCAAGTGGCGGATGAAAACGTACTGCCAGAGTTTAAACAAACCCTGATTTGGTTAAACAACCAATATATTGAACAACGATATCAGGAGTTAAGCCTGAAACAGGCTTTAACGAAAGTTGAAAAAATACAGCTAACTAAGCTGATTTCTATAATGAAAGGCATAGCGAAGTAGTTCGCAGCTTATTCGTTAAGAATATGCGAACAAACATTGCCATGGACTAGCTAAGGTTAGCCCACACAGCTATAATTGACGATTTGCGTGCCACTTAGCATAGCTAACTGGCCTATCGTTTTATCAGTTCCCCAAAATTGGATGATATCTATGGATCACACTCCGCAGTCGCAACTCAAACTGTTGCTCGCTAAAGGTAAAGAGCAAGGTTATTTAACCTATGCAGAAGTGAACGACCACTTACCTGCAGACATGGTCGATTCCGATCAGATTGAAGATATTATCCAGATGATAAATGACATGGGTATCCGCGTTTTTGAAGAAGCGCCAGATGCCGATGACATGATGATGTCGGAAGACAACACAGACGAAGATGCTGCAGAAGAAGCAGCGGCAGCTCTCGCAACCGTAGAAAGTGAGTTAGGCCGAACCACAGACCCTGTGCGCATGTATATGCGTGAGATGGGCACGGTAGAGCTACTTACCCGCGAAGGCGAAATTGTTATTGCTAAACGTATCGAAGAAGGTATCAACACCGTACAGAGTTCTGTCAGTGAGTACCCTCAAGCGATTGCAATGATCTTAGAACAATTCGATAAGTATGAAGCTGAAGAATTGCGCTTGTCTGATATTATCTCTGGATTTATCAATCCTGACGACGATGACGTCGCCCCTACCGCCACCAACATTGGTTCTGAATTAGCGGACTCTAAAAAAGATGACGATGATGATGACGATGACGATGACGACGATGAAGAAGAGGAAGAAGGCAACAAAGGGCCTGATCCTGAAGAAGCTAAAGAAAAATTCACTCAACTTAGAGAAGCCTACGAAAAAAGCTTAGCGATCATTGCCACAAAAGGCCGTGACCACCCTGAAGCGATTGGCTCATTATTTGTTATTGGTGAATTATTCAAAGAATTCCGTTTAGTACCAAAACAGTTTGACCGTTTAGTTAAAAGCATGCGCAACATGATGGACCGCGTTCGAATTCAAGAACGCTTGGTCATTAAACTGTGTGTTGAACAAGCTAAAATGCCAAAGAAAAACTTTATTAAAGCATTCACTGGCAACGAAACAAACTTAGATTGGTTCAACAAAGAAAAAGCCAGCACCAAGCCTTACGCTGAAGGCTTGCGTATGATCACTGATGACGTCACACGTTGTGTAACTAAGTTAGGTGCTATCGAAGTTGAAACTGATTTAACCATCGCTGGCATCAAAGACATTAACCGTCGTATGTCTATCGGTGAAGCGAAAGCTCGCCGTGCCAAAAAAGAAATGGTTGAAGCTAACTTACGTTTGGTTATCTCGATTGCTAAAAAATACACCAACCGTGGTTTACAGTTCTTGGATTTGATTCAAGAAGGTAACATTGGTTTGATGAAAGCAGTAGACAAGTTTGAATACCGTCGTGGTTACAAGTTTTCGACTTATGCAACGTGGTGGATCCGTCAGGCAATCACTCGTTCAATCGCTGACCAAGCGCGTACGATCCGTATTCCAGTACACATGATCGAAACCATCAACAAGTTGAATCGTATTTCGCGTCAAATGCTTCAAGAAATGGGCCGTGAGCCGTCTCCTGAAGAATTGGCAGAACGTATGATGATGCCTGAAGATAAAATTCGTAAGGTACTGAAAATCGCTAAAGAGCCAATCTCAATGGAAACCCCAATCGGTGACGATGAAGATTCGCATTTAGGTGATTTTATCGAGGACACTACCCTCGAGCTACCATTAGACTCTGCTACAAGCGAAAGTCTAAAGAACGCTACACACGAAGTCCTAGCTGGCCTAACAGCCCGTGAAGCAAAAGTACTGCGTATGCGTTTTGGTATCGACATGAATACCGACCACACGTTAGAAGAAGTGGGCAAGCAGTTTGATGTAACGCGTGAACGTATTCGTCAAATTGAAGCTAAAGCGTTACGTAAATTACGTCACCCTTCTCGCTCAGAAATCTTAAAGTCGTTCTTAGACGAGTAAACGTAAGGTTTACGCTCTATAGCAAGACCATAAAAACCCAGCATATGCTGGGTTTTTTTATATAGATTGCCAAGCTTGCCACTCGATAAACGGTTCAGGTAGTGAATAACATGGGTATCACATCCGTAAAGCTAAAAAAGCCCACGCTATTTCGTGGGCTAATGAATATCAATATAAGCGTATTAGTGCTGTTTTTTGCTAGATGCTTTATCGAGTAGCGTTAAGATATTTTTATACGGAATACCTGAGTGGGTCGTTAATCCAACATCACAGGTTGCTGATACTGAGTAACCATGAGTACAACCTTGATCTTTAGTCTCCTCTTTTAAATGACGAAGACCATGCTCATTAAGCTCAGGGTAATTCATACCGCGGTTACCCGCCATGCCACAACACCCAACCTTCTCAGGCACCACAACCTCGGTAGCACAAAGTTTGGCAAGCTCAGTTAACTTACCAGCCATACCAAGCTTACGAGTGGTACAAGTTGGATGAACAGCCACTTTATCGACAACTTTGTTTATGTGTAGACGATCAACCAAAAATTCAAAAGCAAACTCTTCAGGGCCATACATCTGTAAACGGCTATCACAAGCTCGGCGCATCCGCTCAAGACAGGCAGTGGTGGCAACTAAAATTGGGTATTCACCATTGTTAGACGCCTTTAATAACCACACTGAGAGCTCATCAGACTTACGATCAGCCGCTTCGTCGTGACCATAAGACTCCCAAGGCTGACCACAACATAAGCCTTTGGTCTTCTCACCTAAGATCATCTCGATATTAGCCTTTTCGAATAAGCTCACAATCGTTTCAGGCAAAGAGCGCTGATCATCATGTTTAGCACTGGTGCCCATCATACGGTTCAAACATGCAGGGAAATAAACGGCTTTCATGTCACCAGAGGTTTTAGCCGTTGGTAAAGCTTTGCCCCGTGTCGGCATACCTTCAGTCCATAATGGGATCGGCATGCTAGGCATAATCTTACGAACGATTTTAGTGATTGCCCCCATACCTGATTCGCCAATCACTTTACGGCTAATGTCAGTGGCACCTAGCGCAAATCGAGCCACAGATTCCATGCTACCAAAACGATCGGCAGTAAAATCAGAAATTTTCTTATCCATATTACTGGCCCCTTCGGCCCGCAATACTTTCATATATTTACCGGTATCAATTGCCATTGGACAACCGAGTTTACACAAGCCATCTGCAGCGCAGGTGTCGATGGCAAAGTAAGGATAGTTCTTCTTTAGGTCAGCCAAGACGTCAGGCTCATCACCTGTGGCTTCTAAGGTTTTCATGACACGCGCAACAGCAGTACGTTGACGTGGAGACAAGGTTAAGCCATGGGCCACACAATGCGGTTCACAAAATCCACACTCAATGCATTTATCAACAATATCATGCACTTTTGGCATGGGCTTAAAGCCTTTTGCGTGACAGAGTGGGTCATCGTTAATGATGACCCCTGGGTTTAAAATACCGTTTGGGTCCAGGGTTTTCTTAACTCGCTTCATCAAGTCATAGACCGCGCTCCCCCATTCTTTTTCAACGAATGCAGCCATGCCAAAGCCAGTACCGTGTTCAGCTTTAAGCGATCCGTCATATCCCACAACTAGATCAGCCATTCCTTGCATAAAGCCTTCGAAACGTTCCACTTCAGCTTTAGTAGAGAAGTCCTGAGCGAAGATAACGTGATAGTTACCTTCAAGGGCATGACCATAGATCACCGCATCATCATAACCATGGGCAAAAGATAAGTTTTGTAAATCTATGGTGGCTTGTGGCAACACCTCAATAGGAAAGGCGATATCTTCGATAATACAAGACGTACCGACTGGGCGCATTGAACCGGCCAGCGGGAAAATTGCTTTACGAATGGCCCACATATTAGTGACAACTGCTGGATCTTGGGTGAACTCGACATCACGATACAAACCGTGCTTAGCCATAATCACTGACATTTTAGCAACGTTAGCATCAATCTGCTCCTGGCTGTCGCCAAAGGTCTCGAATAATACCGCCGTCACATCTTTGTGAACATGTTTTAGAAAGTCTGGTGTTTGATACTTAGATTGAGCAACAGCCTTGAGGGCAAAGTTATCTAATAACTCGGCAGCGTTAGTTTCTTTGAAGGCATCTCGTCGCAGCTCAACAATGGCCTCACAAGCTCCACGAAGTGAATCGAAATACACCATTGCCGACGCAGAAAAATTGTTTTTAACCACACTGTTCATGGTGATTTCAGATAAGAACCCTAGGGCACCTTCAGAGCCAACCATCAAGTGTAAAATAATGTCGATAGGATCGTGATGATCAACGAAAGAGTTCATACCAAAACCCGTTACGTTTTTAATCGAATACTTACGCTTGATACGGTTAACGAGTTCCTGATTAGCCATGATTTCGTCACGAATGGCTTCGATACCTTTGATCATATCAGGATGCTGTTGCTTAAACGCTTCACGACTTTGCGCATTTGCGGTGTCTAAAATCGAACCATCGGCAAAGATGATTCGTGCAGAGTCGATTAATTGATAAGAGTTATGATGAGTACCACAGTTCATTCCAGAAGCGTTGTTAGATACAATTCCACCCGCCATTGCAGAGGCTATGGTGGCCGGATCTGGCCCAAATTTCCATCCCAGAGGCGCCAGCGCACTATTCAGTCTAGAACCTATGACTCCGGGCTGCATTTGTACCTTCTTACCCGCTTCTAACACCTTAAATCGATTCCAGTGAAGGCCTGCAACCATCAAAACTGAATCAGAAATAGCCTGGCCACAAAGCGCTGTACCTGCAGCCCTAAAGGTCACCGGAGTAGCACTCTGATAACATTGCGCCAATACTTTTGACGCCTCAGCTTCATCTTTAGTGTGGACAACCATTTGTGGACGCTTTTGGTAAAAAGAAGCATCAGTCCCCCAAGCTACGCGGCGTATGTAATCGGTATGAACTCGAGAAGGCTCAAGGAGTTGGCCTAATTTATCGGCAAGCACGGTCAAATTAGATTGCAACATGTGTGTATCCCCATTCATGTCATCTATATGTGAACAGAGTCCTAGTAGACTCCATCTAAAACGTTATGCCGACTTTGCACCGTAACTTGATGACCTCGACATAGCCAAGATAAGCATTTTGGTCAGACATTCCTGCATGTTGATTTCGACTAATATCATGCAAATATTTGCCCCAACTATTTAAGACTGCCAATTTATACTCGTGCTTGTATTGTTGTTACCTTGATTTCAAGCTAAAGCCATTTGGGATCAAAATAGAAATAATTGTAACTTGCAGCCAAAACGATTCTCGTTATTAAGAACACATTATTATGGTGCAGTACATGGGTTTACTGACTGACGTAATAATACCTTGTCTACCTTTTTAGCAGAGTTAAACGCAACATACTGCAAATACTTTAGACCTTAATCTCAACCTTTAAATCAGCTCGAAATTTGTACTATTAACGTGAACAACCCCCTGATATCAAAACGTTATTGGTCAACTCGATCACAGAAAATAACAAAACAAAACCAAGCACACATACCGCCTTCACAGAATCGGGTTAAACATGCGCTACAGCACTGGGATATAGAGGAAGCGTTAGCATTTTTGGCTAAATGGCGCCGACGACCTGGCAATGAGGGGCAATGAGGATAGTTGTCATTTGGACGGACTTTTACAAAAAAATCACCACTGAGATTCAGGCTGAATAGCACAAGTCATCACGGGGTAACATTGTGACAAAAAAGTCATCCGCAGTAACTGCGATCAACCTCTCTATTTGGCATTTAAGTGCGACAAATACCTGCAAGCTTGTTATGGATATTTAGTTGTACTGATTAACAGATAACCAGTTGAATCATTTCAATAGAATTCTTGCAACATCAGAGGTGACAAGCACAAATAAACTTCGTATACTGCACACGCTTTTGTTAGTGACGACTAGCTTAAGTCGGCCCCTTAGCTCAGTTGGTTAGAGCATACGACTCATAATCGTCAGGTCCACAGTTCAAGTCTGTGAGGGGCCACCAATTCAGATAAGCCGTAGCAGGATAACACCTACTACGGCTTTTTCGTTTCTGGCGTTACAGACTCTGTAGCGGCTAACACAGTGTAACAATGCCACCATACTTACCACCACGCCAACAAACAGCGCCTTCAATAATAATAACAAACGACTTAACAGTATTGTTTAACAGCCTAAACCAGCCGCAAGAATAAACTACCGAGATAAAGTATTTGATAACAGCAATATTGCAGCTAAAACGCTTCCTATTAAATAGACCCATGTATAAAAACAGCCATGATTGATGAGTCACCTGATCCTATTTACTCTGAACTAGGGATAAGGGATAGAGGTATGATGATAAGAATCAAAAGCTTAGAAGTTAACCACTCTCACACTTGTCATTTATGTTATTCACAAAGCGATATAGTCGCGTCAATAGCGACTTTATTGCAGGTTCATTCAACGCTGCTGGCAAGGCAAAGGGCTGTTTGAGGGCGTTTGTTATCCCAAGTTGAGGTTATTTAGAATATATCCAAGCCACAATAGCATTTACTCATTTGCATGAGCGTCTCACGAGAGTGGCTAAGTTGACATTGCTGCCCTAGTCTCAACGGATATAGGCCGGATTTTTTTCTAGGAAGGCTTGGGCGGCGGTAATGGCTACCACGGCTTTAGAATTAAATTCGCGTTGGTACAAAGTGTATACCACAAATAAACTGGCCAAAATAAATATCCCAGGATGCATAAACCAGCACAATGCGGCCATGGAATAATAATAAGATCGTAGGCCATAGTTATATGAATGTGCTGCTTGATCTTGCACAACAGCCATTTGCCTTGCGTAACCGAGTGCATTTTTATCGGTGCCAGTTTTATCTAATGGCCGCATTGTGCTGGTTTATGCATCCTGGGATATTTATTTTGGCCAGTTTATTTGTGGTATACACTTTGTACCAACGCGAATTTAATTCTAAAGCCGTGGTAGCCA
>NZ_JACJER010000049.1:0-31978 GCF_014164185.1 Shewanella sp. SG44-6
ACATTCATCGTTGCATTGAGTTTAAATTTTTTGATTGCCAACATTCCGAAGAACAGAAGACAATTTCGAATAACTCAATACCTGTGAATGTCCACACAGATTACTTGATAAATTGTTAAAGAGCGGACCTGGTAACCTGCGTTAGACGCCGTGTTCCGTGTCAGTGGGTTGTATTATAGGGAAAACATTTTATAGCGCAAGCGCTTTTTAAAGTTTTTATGACGATTAAGACTCAACTGCGTACTATTTAAACTCAAAGCCACATTTAAGGATGTTTTTGCTGTATTTACGAACAAAAACGGCCAACTACAGCAGACCTTGAATATATTTTCCCTGCCTATAGAAGGCTTAAGATGTGCTTCATTGAGATTTAAGTAGCTAATTTGGCTTGTTGAGGCTAAATATTTACTCAAGCAAGGTTAATACAGTGTTAACTCAACTGTATATTCGTCTCAACACACAAGATATAGGTATTTTTAATTTTACTGGCAGCAAAAGCAAAACGAAGAAAACTGTTTATAGATGAATAACAGTCAACCGATGTTCATATATAAGTAGGTTAATGCTTATATATGAACAGGTAGGAGATATTTTTTGCTTATCGGCAATAAACAGACACTTTCGCTTATCGGTTTGATGAGGGATTTGTAGACTATGACAGTAATTGATTTAATAAACTCGGTACATCAGCAATGCTATCAACCACGGCACTAGCAAGATTAATACCCGCTTCATCGACTACTTTACCTGAGCGAACCAAAATAGTGGTATTGATTCCAGCGGCTTTTGCTGCGCGCATATCATCAGCCTTATCCCCAACCATCACAGATTGGCTCATGTCTATTTTCAAGAATTCAGCGGCAGTGGTCAACATACCTGGTTTCGGTTTACGACACTCACAATCTTGCTTGTATTCGCCTAGGCCTTTTTCTGGATGATGTGGGCAATAATAAATACCATCAAGATCGACACCTTTATCGGCAAAGTTCCAATCCATCCATTCTGTTAAATGATGAAAATCATCTTCACTGTACATGCCACGAGCAATACCAGATTGGTTGGTGACAACGACTAATAGGTAACCCTTTTGCTTTAACGCTAAACACGCTTCAAATACACCCTCTATATATTCAAACTCGTCCACAGTATGGACATAACCATTATCTTTATTGATCACGCCATCACGATCGAGAAATACTGCTTTATTCAATCTAACACTCCTTAAACACTATACTGGGGTGATTATCCCATTGAGATGAATTTGGAGCCAGACAATCTGGATATTTTTATTAATTTGTTTAATTACCACCTTTATATGCATAATTGTATAGGTTTCACTTTATAAAGCGGCCTCTAAGCGGTACCCTTGCTCGAAGATATTAGTGATTATTATAGAATACATGAGCAATATACCTCCTATTATTCATAAAACTCGAACGCAACTTGTTGTTGAGGCGCTTCGTGAACAGATCCTTTCTGGTGATATTCAGGGAGGTGAACCGCTTAGACAATCTGCTATCGCAGAGCAATTGAACGTGAGTCGCATTCCTGTGCGTGAAGCTCTAGTACAATTAGAAGCAGAAGGTTTAATCAATTTCGAACCACATAAAGGTGCAACCGCAACTCTATTATCAGTTGAGCAAGTCACTGAGTTATTTGAATTACGTGCAATGATAGAATCAGATTTATTAGCTAAGGCAATTCCTAAATTGTCTGATAATGATCTTGCTGAAGCTGAAATGGTGCTCATTCAACTTGAGTTAGCATTTACACTGAAAGAGTCTGTGGCCAGTTGGAGTGAACTGAATACAAGATTTCATACTCGTTTATACCAAGCGGCTAATCGCCCTCATACAATGGATGTGGTAAACGGTCTAAACACAAATTGTGATCGCTATATTCGTCTACAGTTGCTGTTTACTGGTGGGATCCCTATCGCTGAAAGAGAGCATAGAGTGTTACTTGAGTTATGCAAGAATCGAGATATAGAAAAGGCGACAACTTTATTGCGAGAGCATATTCTGCATGCCTCTGATTCAATAAAGAAATTAGTAGAACAAAAAATTAAGTCATAAAAACAATAATAAATCTTAGTTATGGCTATTAAAAATAATGAATACCAAGAGTTTAGCTTAAGCTCGCTTAATACTTAGCACTTGATATTGTGAATAAATTTAATTAACGATTGAACGTATTGAGAGAATTTTATGCAGTATGCACATATTACCGGTTGGGGTAAGTCCGTTCCGCCAGCAACATTAACCAATGCTGATTTAGCGACATTCATGGAAACAACGGATGAATGGATTAAAACTCGCACAGGGATCAGTCAGCGTAACATTAGTCACGTTAACACTTCTGAAATGGCATCGGTTGCAGCTAAGCATGCACTTGCGGCTGCAGGAATCGACGGTAGTGAGTTAGATTTAATTATTTTAGCGACTGCAAGCCCTGATACCTTGATCCCTAATATTGCTTCAACGGTACAAGCCAATATTGGCGCTACATGTGGTGCATTTGATATCAATGCCGCATGCAGTGGCTTTTTGTATGGTGTGGGTTTAGCCTGCTCAATGATCAAAAGCGGCCAAAGTAAGAAAATTCTGATCATCGGTGCTGAACGTCTGTCTTTTTACCTTGATTGGTCTCGCCGTGAAACCGCAGTATTATTTGGTGACGGTGCTGGCGCAGTTGTTCTTGAAGCAAGTGATCAGCCGGGCGGCGTATTAGGTTATGAGTTAAACAATGACCCTGAAGGACGAGATATTTTAAAGTCTAATTTTGGCACCCAAATGGATAGATTTGATAACGATTCGTTAGATTTTTATATCCACATTAATGGTCAAGATGTGTTTAAGCGTGCGATTCATGGCATGGGAAGCTTAAGTGCTAAAGTACTCGAAAAATGTAACACCAATATAGATGATGTCGATTTTGTTATCCCGCATCAAGCTAACGAGCGAATTATCGATACGTTAGTGAGCCGGATGAAAATCCCTAAAGAAAAAGCGTTCGTTAATATCGCTGATTATGGCAATACTTCTGCAGCCACCATCCCTATCGCTATTTGTGATGCATTATCTCAGGGCAAAATTGTCCCAGGGCAAACGATTTTATCATGTGCATTTGGCGCAGGATTAACTTCTGCCGCATTACTATTAAAGTGGGGTGAACGAACCACACCAATTAATACTAGTGATGCTAAATTACCCCCTTGCGATAAAACGGCACTTGAATTAATTAAGCCTGCGGTTGATTACTTTTTCAATAAAGCGAAAGACGCTGAATAAGCCTTATTGAGTTAACTTAAATTAACTTAAGCTAAGCGTTAAAAAAGCCAGTCTAGATGACTGGCTTTTTAGTGTATTAGCGCAGCACATTAATTAAGTCTTTTACCGATAGTTTTTTTACATCGCCTATTGCAGCGACCTGAGCCAAGAGTAATTCAGCACAGGATAATGCATCTATAAGCGCATTATGCGCCGAATAAACAGGTAAACGGTAACGTTCACGACTGGCACCTAAACGTAACGATCCTTCTTTTAATACCGAATGTTGCATTAAACAGCGTTTTTTTTCTATGGCGAGGGTGTCGATAAACACCATAGGAATAGATTGACCAAAACAACGGATTAATTGCTGTTGAATGAACTCGATGTCCAGTGGTGCATGATGCGCCACCAAAATATGACCTTTCGTTTGTGTGAGAAACCATTCCATCGCGTCTTGAATAGATAACGCCATATGCAATTGATTATCTACAATACCATGAACCGTCGCGCTGTGACCGACACTACCACTGATGGCAATCATCATATGTTGTGCCTTTTCAAGCGGGATCCCCCCGTTGATAATGGGTACCATACCAATACTGATGACTTGATCGCCAATAGGATTTAAGCCGGTCATTTCAAGATCAATCGCCATTAAGGGGGCATCGAGAAATGGTTGTGTTAATGCTGGGATAATTGCGTCTAAGTAAGTATCGAGTGGCGAAGGCAGTATGGCCATTTTTTTACGCCACAATATGGCTTTTATCCACCACAAATTAACCACTAAAAACTCCTTAGAAACTTAAGTTTTATGCCCGCTTGAGCATCATGAACCACCTTAAAAGCATCCCGTAATTGGTGGCGCATTAACGAAGAGAGATGTTGTGGTTTTAGAAAGTTATTCACCGGCAGATTATGGGTTGCTTGGTAACCTTGATTCGATAAACGCATATGCGCAATAAACTCATGTGCATCAGCCAAATTAAGTGCATCTTTGCGATTAATAATATTCGCATCCATTAACGCCCTGATCCGCTTGGCGGTATTCACCTCTTTAATACCCGCACTCAAAGCATACACTCTGGCAATATCATTAATAAGCGCACTGCCCTTGTGCTTTAAATCCATGCCTTTGACTTCACTGCCATCACGCTCAAGAACAAACTTTCTAAAAAAACCCAGTGGAGGTGATTCCGTTAAGGAATTCCCCGCCATACCGGCAAGGAAAATATCGTTGTCTTGTGTTGATGCTAACACCGAATCTTGTAATTCATTGAATAGGTTTAACGGACCGAACACAGGTCGCATATCGAAAAAGATGCTTGCATGCATTAATGCTTTTGGTTCTGGCGTATTAACCCATTGCGAAAAAAGCCCTTTCCATTTAACAAGGGATATTCGCCACTTGGGGTTTTGCGCCATAATGTCGCCTGGACAATAAATATAACCACATTCATCTAAGCCCTTACACACAGCTTTGGTTAACGTGTCAAAATAAGCTGCGGCAAACTCATCAGGTTCATGGGCCAGTAATAAACCATTATCTTGATCTGAACAAGCGACTTGATCTTGGCGACCTTGTGAACCAAACGCTAACCAACAAAATGCCATTGGCGCTTGGCCTAAAATTTGTTGATTAAGCTCAATCAGTCTGCGGGTTAATGCATCGGTTACTGAGGTTAGCACACGGCCAATCTCTTCAGCTCTAGCATCGGCACTGATGAGGTTTTGCAACAACAGGGGGATTTGTTTACTCACGTGAATAAGCTTTTCTATGCTGCCTTGGCGGCCAATTTCGCCAATTAACAGCAAAGGCTGTGAGCTTTGTGAACGCAAAATATCAGTACTGGTGATCATCCCGAGCGCTTGGCTGCCTTCTACCACAGGCAAATGATGAATATTATGTTCACTCATCGCCAACATGGCTTCAAATACTAATGCATTGGCATGGGTTGTGACTGGATTAATTGTCATGGCTTGACTCACCAGAGCATTAAAATCTAACCCTTCGGCAATGATCCGATTACGCAGGTCTCTGTCGGTTAAAATCCCGGTTAACTTTTGATTATCGATCACTAATACCGATGATACCCGATGTTCTCGCATCAGTTTGGCTGCATCCATCACACTGGCGTTGGCGTCAATAATAATCGGCCTAGATGACATAATAGAAGTGATGCGGCTCGTAGTGGTCAGGTCTTTGGCGGTAAATTTAGCTTCATTACGTAAACGATTAGCAAAAGCGCGGGCAAAAAACTGATCAAAACTGCGATGATCAGATCTCAACTTGGCAAATACAGATTGTGGTAAATGATAAACTAAACTGTCTTCAAGAATGGCCACTTTATTAACCACTTTTTCACCCGATAGCAAAGTAGAAAAACCAAAGCACTCACCTTCGCCGACACGGTCGACCAACACACCTTCAGGATCGCGAACTTCAAATGCGCCGCTGCGCACCAGATATAATTTGGGGTTATCTTTGTCAAACTCAACAAATGCAGACGCTTTACTGTAATAACCCACAGTAATTTTTTTGGCACAATATTGAATGAGATCTCGAGGAAGCGTATCAAAAGGAGAATGGAGCGCTAAAAACTGCTCGACAGGTTGTAACTCGCTGGCATCCATTAATTAATTCCCTATGGTACATGGGTTAACACTTTCACTATAGCAAAGCATTTCACTTAACGCCTATAGGACTAAAGCCCAACAAAAAGAGCGCCGAAGCGCCCTTTCTAAGCTGTATTGATTATAACTTAGTGATCGTGAGCTTCACCCGATCCTTTAGGGAAACGAATCGACTCTACCATCGCCACTATTTCATCAGGAATTTTAGTGGTAACTTTACTCACAGCAAAAGCCACGACAAAGTTGACTATCATTCCCATCATTCCAATACCTTCTGGTGAAATACCAAATAACCAGTTTTCAGATGTATTAGCTGCTGGATTAATAAACTTAAAGTAAGCGATATAAGCCGCAGTAGATAATAAGCCGATAACCATACCCGAAATAGCCCCTTCTTTATTCATGGTTTTAGAGAAAATACCCATGATAATAGCTGGGAATAACGATGCAGCAGCTAGACCAAATGCAATGGCGACAACCGCGGCAACAAAGCCTGGTGGATTAATACCAAAGTAACCAGCCATAACAACCCCAAAACCTGCGGCTATTCGTGCATACATTAACTCTTTCTTGTCCGAAATGTCTGGCATCAGATTTTTCTTGAGTAAATCATGTGAAACAGACGTTGAAATAACCAGTAATAAACCCGCAGATGTCGACAATGCTGCTGCTAAACCACCCGCAGCAACTAAAGCAATCACCCATGCTGGAAGGTTAGCAATTTCAGGCGTGGCCAACACAATGATATCTCGGTCAATGTTCATTTCATTTTTTTCACCATTGGTGTAAAAAATCTTGCCATCATTGTTCTTGTCTTCCCACTTGATTAAACCAGTTTTTTCCCAGTTTTTAATCCACTCAGGTGCAGTTTCATAAGGAACACCGGTAGAATCTGGTCCATTAATGGTTTCAATCATGTTTACGCGTGAGAAAGCAGATAATGCAGGAATTGTAGTGTACATAATAGCGATAAACACTAATGCCCAACCAGCTGATATACGTGCATCTTTCACTTTAGGAACAGTAAAGAAACGCACAATAACATGCGGTAATCCTGCTGTACCAAACATTAACGCGCCAGTGATAAAGAACACATCGATCATACCTTTAGAACCTTCGGTATATTGGGAGAACCCAAGCTCTGCCGATAATCCATCGAGTTTATCGAGTAAATATACCCCCGTACCATTACCCGCGGCGTCGATCATCTCAGCACCGAAACCAATTTGTGGGAAAATATGACCTGTCATCATTACCGAAATAAAGATAGCTGGAACCATAAAGGCAAAGATAAGTACGCAGTACTGTGCAACCTGTGTGTAAGTAATCCCCTTCATGCCACCCAATACTGCATAAAAGAACACCACCGCCATACCAATATATACGCCAGTTTCTACGTCAACCTCTAGGAAGCGAGAGAACACCACGCCAACACCACGCATTTGCCCTGCAATATAAGTAAAGCAAATAAAGATGGCACAAATCACTGCTACCGTACGTGCTGTTTGAGAGTAATAACGATCACCAATAAAATCAGGAACAGTAAATTTACCAAATTTACGTAAGTAAGGTGCCATGCACAAGGCTAATAGCACATAACCACCAGTCCAGCCCATAAGATACACTGAACCATCATAACCAGTAAAAGACACAATACCGGCTAATGAAATAAATGATGCAGCTGACATCCAATCTGCTGCTGTTGCCATACCATTCAACACAGGGTGAACGCCACCGCCTGCAACATAAAACTCTTTGGTTGAACCTGCTCGAGACCAAATGGCGATCCCGATGTAAAGCGCGAAAGTTGCGCCAACAATTAAATACGTAAGTGTTTGAACATCCATCTTAGTGCCCCTTAGTCTTCCTGAACATTGTATTTTTTGTCTAATGCATTAGCTTTCGCCACATAAACAAAAATCAGCGCCACGAATACATACATTGCACCCTGCTGCGCAAACCAGAAACCCAATTTGAATCCCATAAAGGTAAATTCGTTTAACACATCTACTAATATAACGCCGCAGCCAAATGACACTGCAGCCCAAATTGCAAGCAAACTAAGTACTAAACGTAAATTCTCACGCCAGTAACCCGCTGCCTTATCGTTATTTTCAAAACTCATTGCGACTCCCCTATGTTATTTTTTGTAAAGTCATTGTTAATTTAGCAACTCAGGGGGGCACCACAATCAAGACCTTAGTCGTACTTGATCAATAAAAACTCTGGCTAATATTATAAAACACTTATATATCAATGTAATAGAGAAAATAAAAACCAGAAAAACATGTTGTCCACGCCACGAAGTTAGACCAAGGTCGAACAAAAAGACATCTTTGTGGAGTCTGTGCGCTGCATCACGAAAGGCAAAAATAAATATTTGATAGCAAAAAAAATTTTGTTTGCGTTGAAAATAGTTCTATTTCCTGAGATAAGTGTTCTTAAAGGAATAAGTCTATCTAAAATACAGATAATAAGGATATTTTTTGAGCTTGCCACGCATTAATCAACAACACCTTTTATACTCGATTATATTGGGGGTAATCGGACTGCTACTCAATTTCTACCCAATACAGTTTTTTGCCAATGTGCAATTTGTGTTGGGGAATACGATGACCGTTATTGCGGCTGTTTTGTTAGGGCCTTGGTATGCATTTTTAACAGCAATGATGGCATCTACTGGGTTAATGTTGATATGGGATAGCCCTCATGTGTATTTAATCTTTGGGTTAGAAGCGTTGTTTTTAGGATATGCCCGACGCCGTGACATCTATGCGCTGTATGCCGATGCCGCTTATTGGTTATTACTGGGTGCACCACTAGTGTATCTATATGTCGTCTTTTTAATGGATATTCCCCCTTCTCACTTAGGTTTTATCATTTCAAAGCAAGGAATTAACGGTCTTATTTATACCAGTATTGCATCACTGCTTATTTTAGCTATTCCAAAATTATGGTTTTTAAAAGACAAAGTGAAAGATCGTCATCGCAGACAATTAAGCGCGCAATTGACCTATTTTTTCACCTTACTCGTGACGTTAACATTACTGTTTTCAGCGTTAATTTTTAATTATTATTCTCTAGAACGTCAACAAGTCATGTTAAAACAAAACATGACTGAAGCCGTTGCCCACATTTCCGCGTCGACACAAAGTTATATTGAAAACCATAAAACGGTTATTCAAAATACGGCCAATCAATTAACGCTAATCGCTGATAAGCCGGAAAAATGGCAGGCTATTTTATCGAGCTTTCATGAAAGCTACCCCAGCTTTATCAGCATGCTTATTGCTGATCCTGACGCTAAAATTGTTAATGCCAGCCCGGTTTCAAGGCTGATCGCAATCGACAAAAAAGCACAGGATATTAATATTAATGACCGCGATTATTTTATTGAATCATTTTATAATCGCCGCTTATTTGTATCATCTGCCTTTTTAGGCCGAGGTTTCGGCAATGATGCTATTGTCGCTATGAGTACCCCGTTTTATCTCGATGAACAACATACGCAAGTCGCCGGCATCATAGAAGGCTCGCTTGATTTGAGCTACTTTTCACATATTGATCAAGTTAGTGAATATAGTAATGATGAATCGGTGGTGATGGTCGATGAGAAAAATCAAATTATTTTTGCCTCAAAAAAGCTCAGCCTTAAACCGCTATCTCAATTTAATTTTGTCATCAATAAAGGCGGCTATCATGCCAACTTAGAGCTTATCAATATTCACAAAATGACCTCAATTGTACCTGAGTATATTTATACTCACCGTGAATTAAATAATGGTTGGACTGTGTATATTTTAAAAGAGTTCTCACCGTTATTAAAACTGGCTGAAGAACAAATGTTTGCTAGTTTTATAATGTTATTAGTGTCATTGGTATGTACTTTTTATATATCAACAAAGCTCAGTGCACTATTGACCGTGCCATTAGAAGCAGTTGCCAATCAATTTAGCCTACCTGATAGCGGAAAAGTATCGACCATTGACGACAATTCACCTAGAGAAGTCTTCAGCCTTTATCAACGATTAGTGGCCAGTAAAGAACAACTGGTTGCCCATCAAATGGAATTAGAACAAACCGTTGCCAATCGCACTGCAGAATTAGAAAAAGCCAATAAAAAACTCACCGAGTTAGTAGACCGAGACCCGTTAACTGGGTTGTACAACCGCCGTTATGCCGAACGTAAGTTCAGTGAGCTATTGGAGTTTTGTTTACGAAGCGAACAAACGATTACAGTGGCCATATTGGATTTAGATTTATTTAAAACCATTAACGATAACTATGGCCATTTGGCTGGTGACGAGTGTTTACGTAAAGTATCGCAATTATTGCAGAAGTACTTTAAACGCGACATTGATATTGTTGCCCGCTACGGCGGAGAAGAGTTTTTACTGATTTTACCCTTATCCAATACCTTACACATAGAACATCACCTCAATGGGTTTAGAGAAGCGCTGTCACAATTAGAAATCACCTCGCCCGAAGATAATCAGGCGTTCAAAGTAATGGTCAGTATTGGTGCTATCACAGCGAATGCCGATTATGAGGCCGACCTGGATAAATGGATTAAAATTGCCGATGAGAACCTCTACCAAGCAAAGCAACAGGGACGTAACAGAACCATCATTGATATCATTACTGACTGATCATTGGTGACTGGTTATCCAAAACTGACTCGGATTGATGGGTTTGGGTGAACTCATCAATGCGACTCATCATATACGGATAAAATGGATTCCATTTCTGCCGTAACATATCATCTGCCGGTACACTAAAAATACCTCGCTCGCCTTGATAAATAGCTCTTCCTATCTGAATTTTTTGTGGCTTATCTTCCGCGAGTGGCCCATAAAGGGTATCTTCAATAGGAAAACTTAACGCGACATGAGATAACGAATACACATCTTTAGGCCATTCTAAGCTCAATGTTAGTACATTATCCGTTATCGATTTATCGGCTAACTCTCTGACTTGAACGTAACGATCACTTTGGGGATCATTTTCAAGCAAACTTAACCGATAAGGCAATGTTGCAGCGAGCCAGAATGGCGTAAAAGATGCCAATGGGTCTTGAAAGAGTAATTGGTTGTTACTTCGAGTTCGGTTGACGTCAAATAACACTAATTGATGGTCTTTGTTTGCGGGTAATCTTTGGTATAACAAATCAACCACAGCGAGTGAAGATACCGTATCATCGACAACGGATTGGAAGGTTAATATGGGTGGGATAGCCGTAAACTGTTGCGCTGATAATGCCGCTAATAAGGTCTGATTACGTTGAGTTAACTGATATACAACATCACCAGCATTAACTGCGAAGGATTGATATTTAAAGGGGTCGTATTCGGTTTGAATACTGTTCCAGTACAGTTTATCTTGCCCAAGCAACTTACCCAGTTGTGCTTGCCAATAAGCACCAGCAGCAATAGGCGCCAGACCGATAGCGGGTGATAACATTATAATGCCATCAAAACTTGGCGGCTTTTGTAAGCTTATATTCTCAAGCTCATGGTTTAATGCCAGCGCTGCCCCGGTTGAAAAACCCACCACATAAATGGGTTTTCCCGGCAATTGTTCAGATAGATGCGCGACAGCCAGTGACACAGCCCCAGCAAGATCAGGCCAAGTAATATCGGTTAATCCGGAAGGAATGGTTCCGTGTCCTGGCAAACGCAGGCCTAGAACATGTGCCTGATGTTGGTAGTGTTGTGCAAGATGCGATAGCACATAGGGTGAGTCAGACATACCGTGAAGCAGTAATAGACCAAACTCAGCTTGAGGACTTTTCCATTCAAATGAACGGTTCCAATTTTGCTGCCATAATCCAGGGTCAGACAAACTATGACGCTCATAACGATTAATAGGCGACGCTATTTCAGGTTGATATTGGCGGTATACTTGCTGATCGACTTCAGCAAATAGTTTATCTTCTAATTGTAAATATTGACTAAAATCGGTTAAACCTGATTGTTGATGATATTCCGAAGTAAGATGTGTTGTGTGCCATAATGACAAATTAGGCCGCGCATTAAGTAGCCAAACGCCGGTAATAATTAATGCTAAAGCAATACCTAATGCACCATAAAATGCGGCAAATAAAAAATGTTTCGTCGACCCAATCACAATTGCACGCATAACAACCTTATAAATAAAGACTACCGATAAACATCTTGTATAAGTAGTGAGTACACTTACTGAGAACAACTAAGTAGTATAAGACACCATAAATTTAATATAATAAAAATTGCCACTCAGCTTAGGTACTGAGTCACTACTTCGCCATATTAGCCGTTAACGATTGTGGAAATAACATGTCATCTGATTGCTTTAGCCATGTATGGGGACCGATGAATCCCGATATTATTTTTTATCTACCAACCCCGCCAGCTTTACCGGCACATTGGTGTGCTTATGATGCTAATGCAATAACACAACTGGTGGATCTCAATGGTAATCACTGGCGTAAAATTGTTACTATTATGGCCAAAATTTGCTGTTTAGAGCCCGATATCAATATTGAAAAAGGGATTCATTGGAAGTTGATCCGTGATCAGCTGTTTAGCCAACCTAATGACACTCAGACAAAGGATAAACACAGGGATCCTGCTCGGCGTTTATACTGCCAATTACGCATTGTTAACCCCAACATTGATGAGAATAAAAACCAGGCGTTCTCTAGTCAATGTTGGCATATATTGTGTGGTAAAGAAGTACAACATCGAATGGGAATACTGGATGCTAGTCAGTATATCGCTCTAGATCAACATCAAAAAATACTGCATCAGCAAACCGTATTGCTGACGCCATATTTAGATTATCGACAATATTCTAATGCGCTTATTGAACTGACGCGACAGCAGATGCCATCGCATCAGTAACAAGGCGTTAATCATAAATAGTCGGGATCGGTTCGCGCTTATGTTGAGTCCGTTGATAGATACCTACAAGTTTGTCTTCCACAGATTGGATAACATCTTTGCCTTCTAAAAAGTCATCGATTTGATCATAGGTTAGCCCTAAAGCGACTTCATCTTCAAGTTGAGGTTTATTGTCTTCTAAATCGGCGGTAGGTGCTTTTTTCACTAGTAAATCCGGGGCGCCCAAATAAGCGGCTAACTGACGTACTTGGCGCTTATTTAAACCAAATAATGGGGCTAAATCGCATGCACCATCGCCCCACTTGGTATAAAAGCCGGTAATATTCTCTGCGCTGTGGTCAGTACCAACGACCAAGCCACCGACTAACCCTGCAATATGATATTGAGCTATCATCCGCATTCTGGCTTTAACATTACCTTTGACGAAATCAATCTTGTTTTCGTCGGCTAAAGCGATATTGGCTTCAGCTAAGCCAACTAAGGTCGCTTGATGTACACCAATAACACCTTGGGCAATATTCACCGTGACTTGTTTTGATGGTTGAATAAATCGGCATGCCATTTGTGCTTCATCTTCATCTTTTTGAATTTGATAAGGCAAACGAACTGCAATAAATTGATAAGATGCTTCACCAAGCTCTTGATTAAGAGAATCTACCGCTAATTGGCAGAGTCGACCGGCTAAAGATGAATCTACACCACCACTGATCCCCAGCACTAAATAATGAGTTTGGGCTTGTTTTAACTTAGATTTGATAAAAGCAACACGACGCTGAACTTCAAACTCAGGCTCAATAGCCTTAAGTACTTGCATCTCTCTTAAGATTTGTCCTTTCACGTGACGCTCCTGATTGCTGGTTAAGATTCTGACTCGATATCTATTCTATAAAAATCTACACAAAAAAAAACGATAATGATGCTGCATTATCGTTTTTTTTATCGACAATTTATTAACGTTCCCAATAAGACTCTTCGAGACTGTCTTCTCGCTCAGGTAAACCACGAGACAAACGAGGACTGTGTTGTGCTAACACCTCATATGCAACCCGATTAGCGTACTTACATAATTGAGAAAATGATGAATAACATAAACCGTCTCGTTTATGTTTGCTTGAACCAGGTATATTGGTTTTATGGAACGTATTAGCTGATAGGTCATGTAAAAGCGCTGACAATGCGCCATCGCCAGCACCATTGGTATTACGGATTAATTCTGGGCCGCCCATATAAGGCGCAATATGGGCGTAGACTTTTATTGGGGTATCACAATCGGCTTGCAATTTAGGTCGAGAGAATTCGTAACGATTAAATTCAGGAATGGCGCCTGGTAGTAAAGTATGGCTGGTTTCGCGTTTTTCATTATCGTCAGTGTAACCTGCGGTATAAAGCCCTATTGCACCAGCCGTGGTTAACACCATGTCACACCATTCAAGCGCAACTTCACTGGCAAGCAGTGGGTCTTTAAAGCCCGTTAACGCTTCGCCTTCATCTTCATTCATGGCTAAGATAGTGACGTGCTCTCGAATAAAGTTTTGCCACCATTGAGGATCTTCTTGAATTAAGAAGCGCGTACCTAAGGTTAACACTACTGGCACGTCGGCTTCTTTAGCGTAATTGATTGCCGTCATTGCGGCATCGGTAATGCCATCGCCATCGCTTGCACGCATTAAGTAAGCCGTTAACACTAGTGCTGAACTGCCCTGCACAACTTCTTTATCAATGTATTCAGGGGTAAGCTTATCCATACAGCCTTTGCTAATCGCAAAAGTGCGTTCACCACAGTCGGAAACCAATGTAAAACAACGGCCAATTGGACCATCAACTGGTTGTAAAAAATTAAGGTCAACCTTTGATGAAGTATTACATAAATAGCGATAAGCGTAACTGCCGACCATAATATGCTGGCTCATCACGCCAAAAAGCACTGAACGATCATCCGCTAAGATTGAATAATTGTGTACTGTATTACCAATAGTACCACCGGCAAATTCATCGCTGATCATCTCATTGGATTTTAGTTCATGATACAAATTATGGGCTTGTTCATCATTAATGAGAGTTGAATTGCCTTTAGGCAAGCCATAGCGTTCAAGTAATTCGTCTTCTACTTTTGCCTCTATATCAACCAAGGTTTGATCAATACCGCAAATATAGGTAGAAAAAGGCTGTGGCTGCTGCGTAAGTTGAGCCAACAATGGATCACGGCTGTTTACAGGGAAATAGTGCTTAGACTTACGTTGACCAGGAAACTTCATATGGGGCTCTCGTAGCGTTGCGTCCATGCAAGTGTGAAATGATTGACCACTGACACTCATTCAATGTTGAATAAGATATCGTCCGCGAAAATGGCGGCAAATTTTATCATAGGTAAGCGCTAATTTTACATCACTTTTATCATATTCGTGGCTTAAATACGCTTCGATGAGATTATCTGTGCAGTTTACGAGAGTTTAGCCCCATAACGCCGGGCAGACCACGATAAGGACTGCCTGAAAAACGTCATAAGGGAGACGAGCAGTTACACCGTTTTATTCGCCATAAAAAAAACCTGCAAAGCAGGCTTTTTATTCAGACGCTGAGCAGCGGTTATTTTAGTACACTAGCCAGTTGCTCGCTCACTTTACTGACAGATTGAGTACCGTCAAACTTGTTATACTGAGTGTTACCGGCTTCTGCAACTTTGCCATAGTAAGCAACTAATGGCTTAGTTTGCTCATGATAAATACCCAAGCGCTTACGAACTGTACTTTCTTCATCATCAGGGCGAATCGCTAAATCATCACCAGTGACATCGTCTTTACCTTCCACTTTAGGCGGATTGAACACGATATGGTACACACGGCCAGAGCCTGAATGGACACGACGTCCGCTCATGCGCTTAACGATTTCTTCGTCTGGCACATCAATCTCGATAACATGATCGATTTCAATACCATTTTCAGCCATTGCATCTGCTTGTGGGATGGTACGAGGGAAACCGTCTAATAGAAAACCTTTTTCACAGTCGGCTTGTGCAATACGCTCTTTCACTAAACCAATAATAAGATCGTCAGACACTAATTGACCTGCATCCATTACTTTCTTAGCTTCTAAACCTAATGGAGTGCCCGCTTTAACAGCTGCACGCAACATATCACCGGTTGAGATTTGTGGGATACCATACTGTTCCATAATGAACTGTGCTTGGGTACCTTTACCGGCACCTGGTGCACCCAATAAAATAATGCGCATCTCAAAAGTCCTCTTTTAAGTTTATGTTCTTTTTAGGGCGGCGATTTTCGCACATCTGCCACAGTTTTAATAGCGCTTTTGTTATGACATTAGACCTAAATCTAATAAGGCTTGTAACAAAAAGGCATCAATTTGTTTAATACAACAAGGTATATAATTTACGGCGATATTGATTGGCTATCATGTTGCCCTGTCCTATCGCAGTTAAGATTTCCATGAAGACTTGTTTGACTTTACCCTCTGCAGCATTAAGATCTTTTTGTAAAATGGTAAATAATAACTCCAGAGCTTCTTCATTACGATGAGCTGCATTTAATGCTTTGGCCAAAATGATTACCGCATCAAGATCATCTGGATGCTCAGCAACATTCTGCTGTAATTGGCGAATTTCAGGTGTGTCAGCTGCATCTTCCGCTAAGGCTAATTTGGCGACTAAATTATGATAGTAACTGTCTTGATCAGCTAAACCAATACGAGCAAGTAATACTTTTGCTTCAGCAAGTAAACCTAGCTGTAAGGCTACATCGGTCATAACCAATGCCACTTCAGCCGCTTGCTGTGCATCGGCATAAATCGTTTTTAACTGTTCAGCAATGTTAGTTAAGGCTTCAGACGATAACTGGCCTTGGGCTAATTGTTGCTTAATTTCTTCAAATGCTTGTATCCACATAGGCGGTAAGTGTTTGTCGAGTAAGTCACTAATTTGCTCTTGGCTTTGTACGCCAGCAAAACCATCAATCGGTCTGCCTTTATCTAAAATCAATGTGGTCGGTAAATTTTGAATCTGGAAGTAATTCGCGATTTCTAACTCTGTTTCACAGTCCACTTTGGCAAGAATAAATCGCCCAGATTGGGCGTTAGCCAACAGTTCCAGCGTCTGCAACATCTGCACACTTTCGGGCTGTTGTTGCGTCCAAAATGCCAATACCACCATTTTTTGCATCGAGGTATCAACAACGTGTTGAATATTATCTTTAGTAAGATTAATGAGGTAGTCCATATTGCCTCCGCGGGATGACAAAAACAAAAGCGGACTTATTGTCCGCTTTTGGTGCTTAAATCAAGATTATTTTACACTCGCCAATAACATTTGATTGGTGAGTTTAATAAACGCTGATGGATCGGCCAAACTGCCTTTTTCCGACAACAAGGCTTGCTGTAACAATAAGTTAGCCCAATCAGTAAACAACTTCTCGTCAGTTTCGTTATTCAAATGCTCAACCAAAGGATGAGTTGGGTTAATCTCAAACGTTGGTTTCGATTCTGGTACTGGCTGACCTGCAGCTTGCATCAGTTTAATCATCTGCGTCGACATTTCACCTTCGCCGGCTACAACGCAAGCTGGAGTGTCAGTTAAACGAGACGTCACGCGCACGTCCGATACACTGTCTGCTAATGCCGCTTTTACACGTTCAACTAAATCTTTCGACTCTTCGGCAACTTTATCATGCGCTTGTTTATCAGCAGCATCTTCAAGTTCACCTAATTCTAAATCACCACGCGTAACTGAATGTAATTTCTTACCATTGAATTCGGTTAAGTGACTCACTAACCATTCATCGATACGCTCAGACAGTAATAATACCTCAATGCCTTTTTTACGCAGCAATTCAAGGTGAGGACTGTTAGCAGCTGCATCATGACTGTCAGCAACAATATAGTAAATCTTGTCTTGACCTTCTTTCATGCGCTCAACATACGCTTCTAATGACACAGTTGTCGTAGCTGAGTTGTTATCAGTTGAAGCAAAACGCAATAAACCGGCAATACGCTCTTTGTTAGCAAAGTCTTCTGCTGGGCCTTCTTTCAACACTTGGCCAAACTCAGCCCAGAATGACTGATATTGTTCAGGCTCGTCTTTCGCCAGCTTTTCAAGCATTCCAAGCACACGTTTGGTTATGCCTACACGCATTGCAGTGGTGACTTGATTGTCTTGTAAAATTTCGCGAGAAACGTTTAATGGTAAATCATTTGAATCAATTAAGCCGCGAACGAAGCGCAAGTAAGTCGGTAAAAACTGTTCTGCTTCATCCATAATAAACACACGCTGAACAAACAGTTTCAAGCCATGCTTATGATCGCGATTCCACATATCCCAAGGCGCTTTGGCTGGGATGTACAATAAACTGGTGTATTCTTGTTTACCTTCAACCCGATTATGAGACCATTTTAATGCGTCGCTATAGTCGTGAGAAATATGCTTATAAAATTCTTGGTATTCTTCTTCAGTAATGTCTGACTTGTTACGAGTCCAAAGCGCGGTGGCCTTGTTCATCACTTTCCATTCACCTTCAGTGGCCGCGACCTTCTCGCCATCTGGTCCATCTGACTCAGGTGTGCCTTCATTCCACATTTGCACCGGAACCGAGATATGATCAGAATACTTAGTGATAATAGAACGTAAACGATAATCGTCAGCAAACTCAGTTTCTTCATCACGTAAATGCAGCACGATTTCAGTACCACGTTCATTTTTAGTGATACTTTCTACATTAAACGAACCTTCGCCTTCAGATTCCCACAATACACCTTCGTTAGCAGCATGACCGGCTGCACGAGTGCGCACGGTAACTTTTTTCGCCACGATGAAAGCCGAGTAAAAGCCCACACCAAACTGACCAATTAATTGTGAATCTTTTGACGCTTCACCAGAAAGATTACCGAAAAACTCTTTGGTACCTGATTTTGCAATAGTGCCTAAATGTTCAATCACGCTATCGCGGGTCATACCAATACCATTATCAGAAATGGTAACTGTGCCCTTTTCTTTATCGGCGCTAACACGCACGCGTAAATCGCCGTTACCTTCATATAAAGCATCATCTGTTAAGGCTAAATAGCGAAGTTTATCTGCTGCATCGGCCGCATTTGAGACAAGCTCACGTAAGAAAATCTCTTTATTTGAATACAGAGAGTGGATCATCAATTGCAGAAGTTGCTTTACTTCGGTTTGAAAGCCATGAGTTTCTTGTTGTGACATGAATAATTTCCTTGGTGTTACGTTAAATCAATCACGAGTCGAAACATCAACTCGCCATAAAAATCTTCGTTAACCAAGAGATGGGGGACGTTACACTATTTTCAAGGGGCAACCCCATCTTGTTGAATAATAAATCACCAGTTATGCTCAAATCAGGCAAATATCGTTGCTGATTCACCTCGGTATGACCATTAACTGAGCCATTTATTTAGCTTTGATCAAATAAAAATGCCAGCAACCCCGATTAAGGAGACGCTGGCACAAGCTCATTTCAATACCGTATCGATTTATCGCCGTGAAACACGACCATTGACTTAGCCTGCATCAGATAAAAATGCCAAAAATCCCGATTAAGGAGACACTGGCACAAGATCGTTTTAATACCGTATCGATTTATAGCAGTGGAATACGACCATTAAATGATAGCGCTAAGGTAGTGCTATCGACATATTCAAGCTCACCACCGACAGGCACACCATGTGCAATACGACTGATGACGACATTATGTCTTCTGGCCATATCGGCAATAAAGTGTGCTGTAGCATCCCCCTCAACGGTCGGGTTGGTGGCAAGGATTAACTCACTGACATCATCAGAGGTTAAATGACGTTCCAGTAAAGCCAAACCAAGCTCTTCAGGGCCAACACCATCTAAGGGTGACAGATGTCCTAACAGCACAAAATATCGACCATTAAAATGTCCACCCGCTTCAATCGCTAGCACATCAGCAGGCGTTTCAACCACACAAATGATCCCCGAATTAACCCGGCGATGGCTACTGCAGATAGGGCATAAATCCTGTTCGGTGAACGTACGGCAACTTTGGCAATGTCCAACTTCTGACATGGCTTTTTGTAGCGAATCGGCAAGCTTGAGACCCACTTTACGTTCACGCTCAAGTAATTGAAATGCCATTCGCTGCGCAGACTTTGGCCCAACGCCAGGCAGTGCACGTAAAGATTGGATTAATTCATCAACCAAAGGACTAAATTTCATAAATTGCCAATACCTTAATAACTAAACTTATTTTGATGTCATGGGTGAAACTGTCGAGATGAAAGGCTGTGCCAATCTGCGGTCACACCAACGCAGTGCGATTATTGTCTGTGCGGCGCTCGAATGCAAAGGTTAATCCATTTGGGCGCTAAACGAGCTTTAGATATTTTGGACTGAAAATAAAAAAGCTCAAGCATTAATGCTTGAGCTTTTTTAGCAAATAAATGCGATTAAAACGGCATTTTCATGCCAGGTGGTAGTTGCATACCCCCAGTGACTTCGGCCATTTTAGTCTTTTGATTTTCTTCAATGCGACGAGCTGCATCATTACAGGCGGCAGCGATAAGATCTTCTAACATCTCTTTATCGTCTTCCATTAAACTCGGATCAATTTCAACTTTACGCACATTGTGGTTACCTGTCATGGTTACTTTAACCAAGCCAGCACCCGCTTCACCCGTCATTTCGGTGCGCGCAATTTCTTCCTGCACTTTAGCCATCTTGTCTTGCATCATCTGGGCTTGTTTCATTAAATTGCCCATACCGCCTTTTCCACCAAACATAGTCGTTTCTCTCTCTAATTAAGGTTGTTAGCAAGTCGCCATAATGACGCTAATCTTACTGAAATAAATTCGATTGGCAATCTTACTGAGATACTTTTGAGATGAAGATAACTTCATCTCAAGCAAGATTAGCGTATTTGTTCATTTATGAGGCACTAATAAGCGCAATCTCTTGGGCAATTTGCCCCAATTGCTCCGATGGATATTCAATACTGTCACTGTCTAATTGCGCTGATAAACGCTGGACCATCCACTGCACTTTATCATCAAGCAAAATAGACTGTTGCGCCTGTGCGATAAGTTCACGGTGAAAACGCTTACGTAACTCAAGCGGTGTTTCTCGTTTTGGTACAACGCCAATCTGGATCTGTACTTCAGTCGGTTGCTCAAGGTATTCAGTTAACGCCACTTGCAATTGATCGATAGCCGTTTGCGCTGACAAATGTTTTTGATCCGGTTTTAACACCAACACTATTGGATTGGACAAACCAGAGCACACTGAATTAACACCTAATTGTCGCACCCTACCACCAACAGAAACATGGGTCATCACCTTATACCAGTGCAAATCAACCTCATCACCTTGGATACTGTGTGGCTCAAACTGGGCCACTGCATGCGATTGAGTCATTTTAGGCTCTGTCATGCTATGTGGGTTAGCGGCGACGACAGCGCTAGCAGGCTTTAGATCTTGTTGATTAACCTGCTGAGAAACATTGCTCGGCTGGTTAATTGTGGCTTCAACGGCAGATTTATCATGTGATTGAACATCTGCAAATGCATTAACTTGTTCGCCCTCTTTGGGCGCGACCCAAGGAGGTCTATCATAATCACTGACAGCCGGAGAATTGTCGCTTTTAGTGGCCACAGCAGATAACACTGGACTGGTATTGGGCGCAGTAGATTCAGGCGTTTTAGGCTCAGCGGCTAAGTGTTCTGAGTTTACTGCCGGCGAATTGGATGGTTTGATCACTCTTGAAGAAACTGATTTAGTGGCTTCTTTTTTGGCGAGTTCATCTTTTTGCTGTAATGCCCCAACATCAGCGATGAGAGAATCACGACTAGCGAGTACTTCGTCAAGAAAGTCGTCTAAATCATCAGCGCGAAGCAAATCTTGTTCAATGCTATGGCTGACATTTTTGCTGCTAATGTCAGTGCTGTCATCAACACTATTGTCTACACTGTTGCTAGCCGAAGCATCACTATGATGATCCGCCGTTTTCGGCGCAGACAGAGAGCCCTTTGCAGTATCAACACTGTTCGTCTCTGGAGTCTGATTTAACGCCGAAAAAGCAATATATTCATCATGATCAGACGGCTGGTATTCCATTGATGCTTCATCAGAGGCATCATAATCCGTAAAAGAATAACCACCAAATGATCCATTATCTACGTCCCGAGCATGCTGATTTTCTTGACTATCTTGTGCGGTATTGGCGTCGACATCGCTCTTGCTGCTTGTATCTGTGGGATTAACAGCTAATGCCTGTTGCTCACAAAACTCTTGCGCTTCAGTGGTGTCATGTTTGGGCGCATCAATCTTGCTGTCTGAAGCAGTTGATTCGCCGATTTCAGTGCTCACGGCAATATTATCAGCCGTTGAATGAGCAAACGCCGCTGCACTTATATCAACGTGGCTTTGGGTATCAACGCGGCTTTGGGGCGATTGTTCATCAAAACCTTGGCTTTGTGCTTGGCTGAGCAATAAAGCTTGTTCTGCTATTAGTGAGGCTGCGGCTGGCTCATCATCAACAACCTCGTCAGTGTCAGTCTCAACATTCATCGCCGCAGCTTCTGCTTGAACTGGTAATATCGTTGCTGCTAACGCGCTATTCGCTTGAGACTGATTATCAAGCTTTGGGCCTGTTTCAATGACCTCTTGTGTGGGAGATAAGGCATGATCAATCACGCTTAAATTAATATCTGCTGGTGTAGTTGTTACCCAACGTTTTACTTGTTTTTCAGGGGTGAATGCAACGGCGCGCAATAATGCCATTTCCAAGCCTGATTTAGGATCAGGTGCAAAAGCCAAATCTTTACGACCGTTAAGTAACATTTGATAATAAAGCTGAACTTGCTCAGGCGCTAATTGCTGTGCAAACGCTAAAATTTGTTCACTAAACAATGATTGCTGCGCAGCGGCTGGGGCAAACTGAGTCAAGGTAATTTGGTGCAGTAGCTCTAATAAACTGCGCAGTACTTCTTCTGCGTCAGCACCAAATGCTAATACTTTTGACACGGTTTGCATTAATGGACCCACATCAGCGTCACATAAGGCTTTTAATAAAGCCAGTACATGTTTTTCATCAATGCTGCCGAGCATGGTTTGTACTTGTGTCAACATGACTTGACCACTACCAAAAGCGATGGCTTGATCCGTTAAACTAAGCGCATCACGCATACTACCATTAGCGGCTTTAGCTAATAAACTCAATGCTTGTGGCTCAAAAGGTAGGTTTTCTTGGCTGATGATATACGCTAACTGCTTAGTAATTTCATCTTGCGACAAACTTTTCAAATTAAACTGTAAGCAGCGAGATAATACGGTAACAGGTAATTTATGCGGGTCAGTGGTCGCCAGTAAAAACTTAACGTGTTCGGGCGGTTCTTCTAACGTTTTTAATAATGCATTAAAACTGCTACGCGATAACATGTGTACTTCGTCAATTAAATACACTTTAAAACGGCCACGTGAAGGACGATATTGAACATTGTCGAGGAGCTCACGAGTATCATCAACTTTAGTACGAGAAGCGGCATCGACTTCAATTAAATCAACAAATCGACCTTGAGCAATTTCAATACAACTAGAACATTCGCCACAGGGTGTAGCCGTTACACCAGTTTCGCAATTGAGACCTTTAGCAAATAAACGCGCCAAACTGGTTTTACCTACACCGCGCGTACCGGTAAACAGGTAAGCATGATGTAACCTTTGCTGACTCAATGCATTGGTTAGTGCCATTAATACATGAGATTGGCCAACCATTTGGTCAAATTTAGCTGGACGCCATTTGCGGGCGAGTACTTGGTAAGACATGAAATTCCCCACAGAGAGCTATCGGGAGTCAATCCCTATAAAGGGGTTAACAATAACATGCCAAGGGCTGGCATGCTATTGTTGAGCATGTATTTGATAGTGCAGAATACAGTTAACTGCTTAATAAAATAGCAGTTTATTTTACTATTTACTCACCATCAAACTCACATAAGCTTAATACTTCAATTCCCATACCTTGCAAACGCTTCTCACCACCAATTTCTGGTAATGAAATTACAAATGCAGCGTGAGACACTTCACCACCAAGTTGGCGGATAAGCTTTACTGTTGCTTCGATCGTGCCACCCGTGGCGAGCAAGTCATCAATCACTAACACTTTATCATTGGCATTAATGGCATCGACATGAATTTCTAAGGTATCTTTACCGTATTCTAAATCATAGGTTTGGCTAATGGTTTTTCGGGGTAATTTACCTGGTTTACGTACAGGTACAAAACCAACACCTAGCTCTAAAGCTAGTGGTGCACCAAATAAAAAACCACGCGCTTCCGTACCAACCACTTTAGTGAAACCTTTTGATTGATAATGAGCCACTAAAATCGCAATAGTGGCTTTATAAGCTTCTGCATTTTCAAGCAAACTCGTGACGTCACGGAACATGATGCCTGGTATTGGATAATCAGGAATGGTTTTAATGCTTTGCTTAATAAGCGCTAAACTGTCTTGGTTCATCATAATTTTAGTTAACTCTATAAAAGTGATTACGCAATAAAAAAGTCCACGTTGCGGGTGGACTCTGGTAAAAATACTTAGCTGATCTTATGCCCGTTTAATCTCAGTTGCAACTAGCTTACCTTAACTGACGATTTATTATTCTAACTCTGGGATCCGCCACAAAAAAAATACTAAAAAAAGCATCATGCACAATAACATCATTTTCACCCAAACAATCGGCACAATGGCAATGCTAACCCCAAAGCTTAGCACGGTCATCAACATTGCTTTTTTCTTAAGAGGACGACTCAATGCCCTGTTCGATTGCCATTGACGAATACCTTCGGCAAACCATGGATGATTGACTAACCAATGGTGCAAGCGATCATTTGAACGGGAAAAACAAAAAGCAGCCAGCAGAATAAACGGGACTGTTGGCAATAAAGGCAACACAATACCGATTAAGCCTAAAACAAGGCTGCACAGGCCTATTATTAGAAAAAAACCACGTTTTACCGCCATAAGTACCCTCATCAGAAACAAAAAACCACTCTAGCAGAGTGGTTTAGTAGACACATCATGACAGGTTAACCTGAAGTTAGCGTTAAATTAATCCTGTTGCTTTCAACCATGAAAGACTCGCGGGTAATGTTGGAATTAATAAAACCAAAATAAAACCAACGAAATAAAATATGTTAAACGGGTCTTTAAAAGGCTGACTCATGATTATTCCTACATTCAGGTGATGTTGTTACTGCAATAGCTTAACACTTTCATTCGCTATGATAGGTCAACATTGGGTTAACTTAGCGAACAGCAAGTGTGAGGCCAGTCACAAAAAGTGGCTCATTTTAGACCTATCTTTATAAAATAAAAACCATAAATTTTTTAAGCCTATTTTGACTAAGTTGGTGAAATAATAATCCCCTTTTGCGCCAATTGTTGGAGTAAAGGTAAACAGCCTGATAATAAGGTGTCATTGGACATTTGTGGGTAGTGTTCACTTAACCACACAATAATCGCCTCTACGGTGACACCTTGTTGAGAAAGGCTCATTTGCTCAATGTAAGCCAATACTTGCGCGCTTAGAGGCGTCAGTTGCAAAAAAGCAACTTGCTCAGTTAAATCTCGAAATACACAAAAAAAGTTCGCTTGCGGTGTCGGTTCAATGGGTTGGTAGTCAACACTAATATGTTGAACATCAAAAGCGTATTGCGCGACCTTGGCACAAGTGGCCAAACATAATCGCCGCTGGGCGAGATCGCCAGAAACGAGCAACTGAGATGATGGTGTGTCTGGCGCGACTGCCACACATAACTCTAACCATTCATAATGCGCTAGCTGCAACATGAAAATCGGGTCATCTTGTGTGATTTGATATTGATGCTGCAAAAACGCTAAAAACTCACTGGCAATTTCGACAAATATTGGTGTTTGACAATCATGAGACCGAAAAAACTTCTGCACTAATGCTTGCCATTGTTCATCCTGATATAGACTGTTAAGTACCGGAAAAGCACTGGAGACAAAACCACTGATATTATTAAAAAATAACTCTCGATAGATATTCATCCGCCTAGGCTCAATACCCTCTGGTAATGGCAAGCTAGGATCACGAATGTAATCCATAAATTGTTGCTGTACTTGCATAAAACCCATTATGCCTTCCTCAGTAATGACTGCTGACGTAAAGCTTGTTGTTGGTATTGATGGATTTGATTAATTTCATTGAGCAGAATGTCGGTTTTAGGAATGTTAAAGTCGCGCTCAAGCAGTGTGGGATGTACACCGTGTAATTGATAGCATTGCTGTAATAATCCCCAGACAGGATCGATAATGTCGGCACCATGGGTATCAACAACCAAATCAATGTCTTCTTGATAATGCCCAGCAATGTGTAAATATTCAATCCGCTCGGTCGGCATAGCCGCCAAAAAAGCATTAGCATCATATTGATGATTAATTGAATTAACATAAATGTTATTCACATCAAGTAACAGCTTACAGTCAGCTTCTTGCAAAACGGCATTAACAAACTCAACTTCACTCATTTGTGCACCAGGAGCGGCATAGAAGGAAACATTTTCTAAAATAAATGGCCGCTCAAGTATCTCTTCAACCTGGTTTATTCTTTTAGCTGTGTGGATCACTGCGTCGTCAGTAAAAGGGATCGGCATAAGATCGTACATGTGACCGGCTCCCGAGCAATAACTTAAATGTTCGGAATAAATATCGATGTTATGCCGATCTAAAAAGTGTTTTATCTTGCGTACAAACTGAGTGTCTAAAGCTTGAGGGCTACCAATGGATAAAGATAATCCGTGACAAAAAAAACGATGTTGTTCGGTTAATTGAGCAAATTGACGACCAAACTTACCTCCTAGGGTCATCCAGTTTTCAGGCGCAACCTCAAAAAACTCAATTGCGGCAGGCACATGCTGACAAAATTCGTCTAACATTTCTCGACGAAGCCCTAAACCGACATTGGCTAAGCCATGAGCATGATTTGTAGACATAATGCGTGTCCTTGATGATTGTTTTTTAAGTATTGATATAACTAAATATTCGATAAAAAACAGATAAATTTAAGGCCTGAATCTCAGGCCTTAATTGTATTAGATAAGCCTAGGCATTATCAAACAGAAGCAAACTGTTATTTTTGACCGCCGCACTTACCTTCAGTCATTTTTTCAGCTGATTGCTTCATGTCGCCACATTTACCTTCAGCTGCTTTTTCCGCTGATTTTTTCATGTCACCACACTTACCTTCAGCCGCTTTTTCAGCTGACTGTTTCATGTCGCCACACTTGCCTTCAGCCATTTTTTCCGCTGATTGCTTCATGTCGCCACATTTACCTTCAGCCGCTTTTTCCGCTGACTGTTTCATGTCGCCACATTTACCTTCAGCCGCTTTTTCCGCTGATTTTTTCATGTCGCCACATTTGCCTTCACCACACTTACCTTCTCCGCCATCAAGTTGGTAACCAGAAGTTAATTGTTGAAAACCAAATGGATTTGCTTCTACTTGCGCCGAAAAACCAGCCGTCATTACAACTGAACCTAACGCAACAGCTAACGTAGTTTGTTTGATTGAATTCATAATAATTATATCCTTAAGTCGTGATTATAATGCTGACCAGCATTATTGCCGGCTTGTGTAAAGAGACCTGCCGTTAGTAACGTTTATTACAAAAAAATATCCGAAATGTGAAAAATATCCATTTTATTAACATTAATTGTTGCTAGGCAAGCTTAAAAATAACGCTATATACATTTAACATAGACACAACAACAATCATATCAATATGATTATTAATAATAATTTACTTAACGTCGTGACAAAGATGGTCATGGCACTATTTAGTGCTGCTATCCGATAATAAACACGTTAAAATAGCCCACTTTTTACTGCAGCAAGGTGTATTGTGCGCGTTATTTTAGCTCCGATGGAAGGTGTGGTAGATGACCATATGCGTGAAATTTTGTCAGCCATCAATCCATTTGACTTGGTGGTGACGGAATTTGTCAGGGTAGTCAATCAACTATTACCTGAAAAAGTCTTCTACAAACTGTGTCCAGAGTTACATCATCAAGGTTTAACTGCATCAGGTACACCAGTTCGTGTTCAGTTGTTAGGACAAGAGCCAGAGTGGATGGCACAAAATGCCATTAGAGCCATAGAACTAGGGTCAAACGGCGTTGATGCAAACTTTGGTTGCCCAGCAAAAACCGTCAATAAAAGTAAAGGCGGCGCAGTGTTACTGCAATACCCAGAGAATATTTATAACATTGTTAAGGCCATGCGCGATGCTGTACCGTCAGAACATCCAGTTACGGCCAAAATCCGTTTAGGTTACGAAGATAAGTCGTTATTTATGGAAAATGCCTTAGCTGTGTATGAAGCCGGCGCAACAGAGCTGGCTATTCATGCTCGCAGTAAAACCGACGGTTATAAGCCCCCTGCTTATTGGGAATACATTACCGAAGTCAGAAAACGCCTGCCTATTCCCGTTATTGCAAATGGAGAGATTTGGAATGCTGCTGATGCGCAACGTTGTATGGATATAACGGGTTGTGACAGTGTAATGATTGGCCGAGGTGCTATATCGCTACCGAACTTAGGTGACACCATTAAAACCGGTGCAATCCCGTTTAGCTGGCAACAAACATTAAGTTTACTCATGGCTTATAGTGACAAAGAACTCACCGGACGAAAGTCGGACTATTATCCCTCACGGATTAAACAATGGTTTAGTTACTTAAATCGTCAATACCCAGAAGCGGATACCTTATTTAGAGAATTGCGAGTGTTTAAAACAACCGAAGAAATCGTTAATACCTTACAAAACGCTCATCGCGCACTGTTATAGACTAGCAATATCGCGGCTCTAGGCTAGGATCTAACGCAGTTTGATTGGGTTATGTCATTCACCTCGTTAAACTGTGTTTATCCTAAACAAAGTTAATAGCGCAACGTTATTATTATCAGTGTTCTATATAGGGTGATTGATTCACCACCTATTCGTTAATAAAGCCCCTAGAGCCTCTCCAGCACAGACCATTAACCTTGGCTAACATGAATAAAAAGTAAATTATTATTCATGTTTTTATCTCAAAAATCTAATCGAGAATTGATCTTCGTCATAACGTAGGCTCTATTTGTGCTTAAAATAGATTATCTACATTGGCATAGTCAGTTAAGGTTATCTCAGTTGCACAATTCTCAGGATATAAAGCAAAAACTTCAACAACTTGAACTTATTTTGAGACGTGAGTTAATGCTCGTTATTAAGGATTCATTAAAATCGACTGAAGTTGCTCATGTCACAATGCAAACCCCTCTTGGGCAACTAATTGATTATCTACCACAAGTAAAACTCGCCGACACCGATATTTTTACTCGGCTAATGCGACTAGATGCTGCATATTGTCAACTTGAACTGGGTTTATATGGGCTTTGCTCAGATTGTGAAGTCGACATAGAAGCATATCGCCTAATCACAGATCCAACGGAACAACGTTGCACTCAATGCGAACAAAAATTCAGTCGAGAACATCGGCATGAATTACGCTTAGATCACTAGCCATTAACGTCTGTAAAGCACACTTAGATCTGCAACCTAGCTAGCCAGTATAAAATAATCATCATAAAAAAGGCCTACATAAATGTAGGCCTTTTCGTAATAAACAGTATCAATATCCGACTGTTTTATGTGTCTCTGTTATTTAGAACTTAACAGATACGCCACCGTAGTACTGACGACCGATAGTGTCATACACTTCTGGTACAGTACCGCCGTCACTACCATTAGATACGCGTGATGGCTCTTCGTTGGTTAAGTTTTTCACGCCAGCGCTCAAGGTAATCATGTCCGTAACATAGTAAGTACCGGCAACGTTGTGGTACAGAATCGCATCCACTTTATCGCCTGTATTTAAGTCGTCCATTTCACCAATGTAACGGTTGAAGTAGTTAACACTCCAGCTGTCTTGACCAGCTTGAATATTGAAGTTGTTACGTATACGAGCATACGCGCCAAAGTTACCATCAATATTGTTGGTGTAGTTGTTATCTTCTTGCTCAAACTTGATCAAGTAAGTTGTATCGTTGCTGATTTTCCAATCTAACGATAACGCTTCAAAGTTATAAGCTAAGTTAAAGTCTAATCCGCTTGTGTCTTGGCTACCTACGTTAGTTAACGTATTTGTTAAGTTAGACAAATCACCATTTGGACCAATGTTAAAGGTTTCACATGCAGCAGCAGAAGCATTAGCAAAACATGCATCAAGACCCGCTTGAACATCTAAACGTGTAATAGCATTGGTGACTTTAAAGCGCCAGTAATCAAGCGTTAAAGATAAACCTTCAACATAGCTAGGTGAGTAAACTAAACCAGCTGTGTAAGAATCTGATTCTTCAGCTTTTAAGTTACTGTCTGAAGTATAACGCGTTAAGATCTGTGGATCTTGAGCATTGCCCCAAGGATCATCTAAATAGTCGTATGAACCGGTATCACCGCCAAATAACTCGCTGATACTAGGTGCACGGAAACCTGTAGCCGCTACACCACGAAGCATTAAATCATCAGATGCTTCATAAGTAAGGCCCACTTTCCAAGTAGATGCTTTACCGAATGTTGAGTAATCGTCATAACGAAGTGCAAAATCACCGGTTAATTTCTCGGTAAAAGGAACACTAACTTCTTCGAATACAGAGAAAACATTGTAGTTGCCGTCAGTAGGATCTTGCTGAGCAGCAGTACTATCGCCAGCTACTGTTACAGGATCTGGATTATAGAAACCACTTTCGTAACGATATTCAGCACCGATAGCAAAAGCAACTGCACCAGCACTTACATCGAACAACTCACCATTTAAGCCTGCAGAAACAACATGCTGCTCGTTACCACCATTAGCATTATCGGTAAAGCTAATGTCATTAACAATATCACCCGTTAATGGAACACCTGTGAACCATGCATCTTGGTTAGCATAAACAGATTGCTTAAGATTAGTTGCATTGATTGAGTTATCAACGCTTGAATCAGCTTTGTTTTTACCGTAAGTGTATGCGATATCCCAGTTCATACCGGTATTGATATCAAACTCACCAGCCAAAGCCGCAGAGATACGGAATGTATCAGTATCTTGAGAATAAATACGCGGACCAGCATCAGTCGTACGACGACGGTAATTTACTCGACCAGTATCATCAGCTTCAACACCACCAGCTGTCATAGCAGAATCAAGAGTAATACATGCTGCGCCAGCTTCAACACCTGGAGCGCCACATACGTTTAGCATAACATCAGCAGGTTGCGGAGCAAGTTGCTGATCAGACTTACGTTTAGTGTAAAGAACGTCTCCACTTAGCACTAAATTATTGTCTAACTCTTGAATCATATTAGCAAACAAGCTGTAACGCTCGTTTGGTGTTTGGTAATAACTGCTCGTGGTGTAGTCATAACCTGTAGAACGAGCAACCCATTCACCAGCGTCATTGCGTACTTTTCCGCCTAATGAACCAGTAGGTAAAAATGAACTTGCACCTGGCTCTGTCCAGCTACGATCTGACTGAATAACGCTTTCACGTTTTGAATACGCAGCACCGACAGTATAGTTACCGCCATCAGTATTGAAACCGTATAAACCGCTTAACTCACCTGTCTCACCGTCGCTTTCGCTAGTAGTGCTACCGTTAAGATCGAATTGGAAGCCTTCGAAGTCTTTCTTGGTGATGATGTTAACAACACCAGCAATAGCATCAGAACCGTATACCGCAGAAGCGCCATCTTTTAAGATCTCAACGCGAGCGATCATAGATACAGGAATAGAGTTCAAATCGACAGAACTGTCTGCACCTGAACCAGAGTTAACCATACGACGGCCGTTTAATAACACTAGCGTACGTTGAGAACCCATGCCGCGTAAGTCAACTTGTGCAATACCATCTGAACCGTTATTTGAACTAGAACCTAGAGCGGCACCAGCCATTGAGGTTTGAGCTTGAAGTAGTTGGTCAACTGAAGTGAAACCTTCTGCGCGAATAGCTTCAGCAGAAATGATGGTTACTGGAGAAGCTGTTTCCATGTCTTGACGTTGGATACGAGAACCCGTTACTTCGATTCTTTCAACTTTCTGTTCGTCGGCAGCAAATGCTACTGAAGAAAATAAGCCTGTTGTCGCGACACTTGTTGCTGCTACAGCT